>JBFMHB010000019.1 GCA_040752915.1 Acidobacteriota bacterium | reverse complement strand
GCGTCGCGCTCACCTGGTCCCAGATCAGCCCAGGAGGCACCGTCCCCGTCAGCGAGAAGGAGTAGGGCGCCGTCCCGCCCGACGCCGTGAAGGTCACCGACCAGGGCGTGCCCCTCTGCATGGGCGGCAGAACCGCCGGGTCGATGGTGATCGTCGGACAGCCCGCCGCGCAGGTGTAAAGCACGAAGGGCATGCCCTGCTGGGTCAGCGTGCCCGAATCGTTGGCCGAAGCCCAGGCCGTGGTGTACTGCAGGGCGTTCCCGGTGGTTGTCTGGCCCAGGACGGTGATGGGCGGCGCCCAGGGACCCGAAGAGAGGCTCCCGTCCGTCATCCAGTCGATCCAGTACGTGCCGGCAGGGAGGCTGACCCCCGCCGAGCAGGTGTTCCGGAAGATGTACCGGTCGTTGGCGCAGGAGCTCGTTTCGCTGTCCCGCTGGATGTTGGAGAACTCCGTGGCCGTGAGGCGGTTTGTCGTGAGGTCGCCGAAGATCACCGTCCCGCCTGCGTTGGGCGGGCCGTCCCATATCTGGTAGTAGACGGCCGTGATCGGCGAGGTAGTGGGCGCTCCCGTCTGGTAGGCGAAGAAGTCGATCTGGTCGATCTGCGCCGTGGACGTGAGCGTGAAGTCGTCGGCCATCCGGTAGCCCAGGTCGGCCTGGTGGCCGAAGCCCAGGGTGTTCATGCCCAGCCCCGTCTGAAGCCGGCTGGCGTCCTGCCCGGAGCACCCCGCGACGTGGGTCACCAGGGGCCCGTTGTCGTAGAGGACCGTGCAGGAAGCCAGGTCGCCCTCGATTCGGAAGGCCAGATCCGTTTGCGCGGCCCCCAAGATGTTCCAGTTCTGCCAAGCGGTTCCGTATCCGAAGGCCCCTCCGGGGTTGATGAACTGGGCCGTGGCGCCGTTGGCCGTGTCGGAGGGGAAGCGGCCGAACTGGCCGCCGCCCTCGAAGGCCAGCGTGGGATAAAAAACGAGCCAGTAGGTGCCCGGCGGAAGGGCCACGGGCGCGGAAAGCGTGAGCAGGGTGTCGCTCAGGATCCCGTAGGTGGGATTGATGGTGAGGGCGACCTGGGGGTCGGATGGGAGGAGGCTGAGGGACCAGACCGGAGCGTTGCCTCCCCCCGAGGGATCGCCGTCGGGAACCCCCCCGCCATCGGCGTAGATGGCCCAGTTCAAAGCCGTGGCGTTGGCGAGGGAGGAGAAGCCGTTCCAACCGCCTCCCGCAACGAAGATGGAGGTAATGCTCCAAGGCCCGGCATTGGTGAAATCATCGGCCAGGTAGGAACTGTAGGTCGGAAAATCGATAAAGTCCTGATCCACGTAAACCCCCGTGTTCACGGAGGACACGGGCTGGTCCCACAGGACCGCATGGGGGGCGAATTGGTCCGGCGGAGACGGCGGCTCCTCCGGGACGTCGCCCACGTTTTCCTGGGCCAGGTTCTCCGGAGGCGCCACAGGCCCAGCCGGAGCCAGTTTCACGATCGTCTTCCCGCTGGAGACCTGGGGGACGGCTCCCGTCCCCGCCCAGGCGAATAGCCCCAGGGTCCCCAGCAAGACGGCTACAAGAACACACCTCCCGCATGAACGCATGGCCCTTCCCTCCTCTTTCTCAATCCCTGCACGTCGGTGACTGAGGATCCAGATGCGAACCCAGTGTCCATGTGTCCCGATGGAAAGTCAAGGGATACACTCCCTGCGCTTCTGGACTGCGGGCGCCGTCTGCTCCGGCGCATGGGCCGGCTGTGGGCTTCCGAAGCACGCTCCGGGGCGGATACTTCGTTCCCGATGCATGTATCGACCTGACTAGAAAGTCCTTACAGCCGCATGAACGAGACGATTACTCTCTACACAGAATTTCCATACGAACCGGCTGTCTCCTGGTGTACCGATCACTCTGGGGCCCTCTTGGGCAGGGAGCGACCTGTTCGATTCGACGTCCACGCCCCTAGCGCGAGGCCGTACGGATGCCATGTCAAGGCATTCAAGAGGGCGTCGGATTTCGCGTGGAAATCCCACTGAAGCGGCCTCATTCACAAGGAGATTCTGAACTCCGATGGATCGGAAACCATGTGTACGACTGCACAAGTAGGATAAGGACGGGTAACCGCGAAGAGGAAGGGGCGCGGGTTGCCCCGCGCCCCGATGGTCCCATGGCTATGGTCTCCTCGCGGCTCAGTAGACCGGCGGAGGCTCCACTTCGATCAGGCTGCCGCACTCGGGGTTGTTGGTCGTGTTCCGGTCCACGAGGCTGTTGTAGACGGCATCGTCGCTGTTCGTGAAGTAGGCCCGGGCGCGCTTGCGCCGGCTGTCGTAGGTCGCGTAGATGTACGTCGGGTCCTCGGGCAGCGTCCAGAAGGCCGTGCCCCCGTTGGCCACCACGCCCGTGCCCGCGTAGACCGACCCGTCGGCGTTGGTCCACTGGTACATCCCGTTGGACTTCTGGATGCACAGCTCCGAGCGCCCCAGGTCGTCCAGTAAGGTCAGGTCGGGAGCGAAGGCGCCGCCGCACGCGCCGTTGACGGTGAGGAGGTAGGAGTCGCCGATCCCCGCCCCGGGCGTGTTCTCGTGAACCACGAACACGATGCCGGCGCCCGCGGGCAACGTAACGGAGAGGCCTTCCGTGGAGCCGCTGCCGGCGCTGCTCCCGCTGTCCCCGAGGTAATTGATGCAAATGTCGGCAGGGTCGAAGACACCGTCGTAGGCGACGAGATGGAGGTAGTCCGCGGCGACGTTCAGGTCCGCCTCCACGCACAATTCGGCGCCCGTCGTGTTGTAGATCGTGTAGGCGTCAAAGGCGCACGAAGTGGTGCAACAGGTCCCCGGACACGACTTCGGCGAGGCGCAGGACGATGGGTTGCCGTCCCGGAAAATCCGGTACCCGGGGATGGTCCCGGTCGTCCAAGCCCAATCGGCGGACCCGCTGCCGAGGACGCCGTTGATCGTGACGCAGGCGTTGGGTACGGTGTAGACCTCTCCGGGGTTCGGTTCGGGCACGGGGACGCCCGCGTCGTTGGGATCGAAGGCCAGGACCGCCCCCGAGAGAACCAGACCCGCCAGAACCAGGATGGAAATGGCCCGTCTCGACTTCATGATGTCCCTCCTCACTTTCCTCCGACAAAGTTCTCGGCGGTGCTCAACCGCCGGGTTGCTCTTCCTTATCGCTCCTGCGGTTCGGTGGAGCACTCGCCCTCGTTGTTGGCCGTGTTGCGGTCCACAAGGCTCGAGTAGACTCCGTCCTCCGTGTTGCTGAAGTAGGCGCGGGCCCGCTTCCGCCGGGAGTCGTACACGCTGTAGATGTAGTTGGGGTCCTCGGGGAGCGTCCAGAAGGCCGTTCCGCCGTTGGCCACCTCGCCGACGCCGGTGTACAGGGCTCCCGTGCTATTCAGGCTCCAGATGTAGTGGCCCGTCTTCTTGGCGATGCAGAGCTGGCTCCGGCCCAGATCGTCCTGGAAGAGGACGTCGTAGACGACCACCCCCTCTCGAACTCCCCGGACGAGGTCGATCCAGAGTTCTATCCCGTCCAGGATCAAATCCCCGTCCAGGTCGGCGTCGTTCTGGCCGTCGAGGAAGGCCTTGTAGACCGTCCTCCCGTCGTTGCCGAGAAGGAGAGCCGCCTGGCCCGGGGCGGGCGAAGCCGCGTACCCCGCCAGGGCCTCGAAGCCGGGAAGGGGATCGACGAACTGGCCATAGGTGCCGTAGCGGTACCCCGTGAGGCTCGTCAGCTCGGGCACGGCCATGGGGTCCGTAAAGAAGGGGTGGGACGGGTCCCACCAGTACACGGGCGCCGGCGGGTCGTAGTTGTTTACGGCATAGCCCACACCCAACGTGGCCCAGAGGGGATGCCCGGGATAACTGTTTATGACCCAAGTGTTCAGGATCAGTTTTCCGCCGCCCGCCACGTAGGCCTCCAGCGCGTCGAAAACCGACTCGGGAGCGCCGTAGTTGTCGTTGCCGAAGAGGACGAGGGTCCAGGGTCCGCCCAGCTCGAGGGCCGCCTCGAAGCCCGAGAAGTCGCCGTCGTAGTGGGCCTCGTAGGGCAGTCCCCAATATTGGAGGGCCTGGTCCAGGAAGGTATTGGAGGCCGCGTGGTAGGGATCGTCGGCGTAGATCAGGATCTCCGCCGCGGGGACCACCGAGTTCGCGGCCCGTTCATAGGCGGCGGCCGGAGCCGGCGGTGCCGGAGCTTCGAGGGCATTCTGGCGCCCCTCCAGGCCATCCTCGGCCCAGGCCCACAGGCCCGGTATGAGCCCCAGAATCAGAATCAGACACGCACCCGCCTTTCGAATGGTTCCCGTCATGGCGCTCTTCTCCTCATGATCCGTCCCGTTCTGATGGTCTGGTCGTGCTTCGCCTCCCGGTTTCCCCCGCGTGGAGCGAAGCACCCCGGCCCTCGCACCGTGAACCTGGTGACAGGTATACCTTCGGTTTCTACTCCTATCAATCAGAAATCGGCAACTAGGTTCTCACTGGGCGGGATGCCCCATCCTTCAGAAAGAACGCTGGACCTCCTCCACCGGGTGAATCCGGAGCCAGGCTTTTCCACCCGGTTCGAACCCCGGACCCCTTTTCCCCGGAACAAGAAAAGGGCGCGGAGCCGAAGCCCCGCGCCCCGAGGTGGCTCATTCCGGTCCCTTACGGGCAGGGAGGATTGTTGGTCGTGTTCGAATCCACGATGGCCGAATAGACCCCCGAGGCCGTGTCGGTCAGGTAGCCTCTGGCCCTTCTCCTCCTGGAATCGTAAGTGACGTAGAAGCTCACCGGATCGCCCACGGCGCTCCAGAAGGCCGTGCCGCCGTTGGCCACGACGCAGATGCCGGTGTACGTGGTTCCGGCGCTGGGTCCCGTGAGAATCGTCCACTGGTAGATGCCGGCCTGCCGCCACACGCACACCTGGGCCCGGCCCGCGTCGTCGTAGAAACTGCTGTCGAAGGGCACCGTGACGGTGATGTCCACGGTGTCCGTATCCACCCATCCCTGGCCGTCGGTGACGGTGAGCGTCGCTGTAAAGACGCCGGGGGCGATGTAGGTGTGGTTTGCGTTCTGCGTCAGGGCGTGGGCCGAGCCGTCCCCGAAGTCCCACTCCCAGGTGTAGGATCCGTCGCCGCCCGTGGCGCTTCCCGCGAAGGCCACCGCCAGCGGCGCCGTGCCGCTCGTGGGCGCCGCCGAGGCCGCCGCCACCAGGGGCGGATAGGTCACGTGGAGGGTGACGGGTACGGTGAGGTTCCCGTAGGGGGTATCGTTGGTGATGAGAAGGTCCGTCTGGTAGGTGGTGCCGGCGACGAGGCCGGTCGTGTCGAAGTGCAGGTCGATGTCGTGGCCAAGGCCCGGAGAAATCGTCCCGGTCAATGGGGATTCGGTGAGCCAGGGACAGTCGGCGAAGGCCTGGGTCATCTCGGCCGCCGTCATGTAGGAGCCGTTCCAACCGCCGGCCGCGTAGAGTTGACCAAGGAGGTCGGTGGCAAAGGCGAAGGCCCGGCGCCCTGCGTTGAGGCTGTTGGTGGTGGACCAGGTCCCCCCCGTCCCCTGATTCGTGTCGTATTCGTAGACGGCCGTGCTGTAGGAGGACCAACCGCCGCCGCCCACCACGAGGTTCGCCCCGTTGGTCCAGACGCCGGCGCCTCCTCGGGCCGCGGGAAGATTCGGATAGGAGACCCACGTGTTGGACGGGACGTCGTAGGCGACGACGGTGGCCAGGTCCGCCGTGGAGTTTCGCATGCCGGCCCAGAAGATGCGGTCCCCGATGGCCATGGCCCCGCCCCACGCTCCGCTCACCGGCGCGGCGGCGAGGGCGGTCCAGCGGGAGCCGGCGGCGGCGGCCGGATCGTAGACGTAGGCATTGTTGATGTACGTGGTCGTGTAGCCGCCGAAGGCGTAGAGCTTGTTCCCGTGGACCGCCACGACGACGCCGTAGGCGGTCTGGGGATACGGGTCCGAGGTCACCGTCTCCCAGGTCCCTGAGGCCGTGTGGAAGACCTGGAGGGCGTTGGTGCTGGCCGACGCCCCGCTTCCTCCCACCACGCAAATGTCGTTCCCCAGTGCCGCCGCCGTGATGTTGGAGACGCCCGTGGGCATGGCGGGAAGAGCCGTGTCCCAGGCGTTCGCCGAAAGGTCGAATCGCTGGACGAGGCCCAGGCGCCCGCCGCCGGTGGATTCCCCGCCGATCATGTAGAAGTATCCGCCCAGTGCGGCGCCCGCGGCGCGCGAAACGCCCGTAGGGGCATTGGGGAGAACGGTCCAGGCGTAGGGCAGGAGGAGCGTCCTCGACCCGGTCTCGTTGATCATGTAATTCGCGTCCGAGGTCCCGGTATTGTCCAGCCGCAGGACCAAGGTGTCGGTGGAGTCCACGGGGAGCGTCACATCGACGGCCGCGGGGGTTGGAGTAATCTGGCCGGCCCCGAGGAGGATGTCCGCCCGGACCGTAGAGAGGTGAGGCACTGAAGCGGACGTTGAACCGGAGGAGTAGCCCGTTCGGGTGGCCGTCAAGTCGTTCGTCCCTTCAGGGCCGTAGAACCAGAAGAAGCCCTCCTCCACGGCGGGATCTCCCCCCGTTCCCACGGTGGTCATGGAGGCCCCCGTGGTCGTGTTGGTCGCCGTGGACCCCGTGATGCCCAGGCCCGTGTTCTGGTCCAAAACGTTGCCCACGATGAGGCCGCCCGAAGAGGGAGCACTGCAACTGGGCGTACCGACCTGGATGTCGTCCAGGTGGATGTCGTTCCCGTACGCGCTGATTCCGTGGATTCCCACGAGGACGCTGGTCGGGCTCCCAGTGAAGCCCGTGAGGGTCACGGTGTGCTGGGACCAGTAGTTGCTGCCCGCCAGGTACCGGGAGATGGGCGCGCCCACGTCTTGCCAGATCGTCCCGCCGTCGGTGGAGACCTGGACCTGAATCCTGTCGTTGTAGGTCGCGTATCCGGTATCGTGGTACATCCAGAAGGAGAGCTGGTCGCCGATCACGGTGAGGTCCAGGGGAACCGTGTAATAGAGGCGGGCGTTGTTTCCGGTCGTGACCGAGAAGGAATTGAAGAAGACCAGGTTCGGGGCGCTGTGGGAGGGTTGGCCCGACGGATACCGAGTTCCGGCCCGTGTGGCCCAGGCGGTGGCCGTGTTCGTGCCGCCCGTACGCACCATGGCCCATCCGGCGGGAAGGGCCGGGGGGGTCGTCGTGTCGAAGTTCTGGAAGAGGCCCGTTCCCACGTAGCCGGGGGCGGTGCAGGGCGTGACGGTGGCCGCCAGACCGAAGTCCCATGTCATGCCGCCGCTCAGGGGAAGCATCGTATCAGAAAATGGGTCGTAGCCCGTGACAAAGGATGTGACCGTCAGGGTGTAGGCGATCCCGTCCACGAGGGTGATGGAGTAGAACCCGGTCACCGGGTCGGTCCAGATCGTGGTGCCCGGGTAGCCCGGCCCGGTGATCTGGACGGAGGCATAGAGCGGCCATCCGGTGTCGCCGTCGTAAACGTGACCCGAGAGAACAGAGCTGGGCGCGGGCGCAAGCGCGAAGTTCTGGGTCGTGGTGGCGCCCTCGGCGATGGCCACGCCGTTCACCGTCTGCGGCAGGTAGCCGAAGAGGCTCGCCGTCACGTCGTAGGTGCCCACGGCGATGGGGCTGATCTGGTAATTCCCGGAGAGGTCCGTGGTGGCCTCGTAGATGAGCCCTCCCGATTCGGCGTGCACCAGGGCCCCCATCAGCGGAAGCCCCGTTCCCTGCTCCGTCACGGTCCCCTGAAGGATCCCGCTGGGCGTGGAGGGGGTGAGCGTCATGCAATTCGAAAGGGCGCTGAAGCACGACACGTTGGAGCCCACGGCCTGGATGCGGTAGTAGTAGGTCAGGCCGTCGATGGCGGAGCTGTCGGTGTACGTCACGGTGGGCGCCGTGACCGTCGCGATACGGGTGAATCCGGCGTCGCACCCCGACTCGTTCCGGTACACGTCGTAGGTGGCCGCGTTCGTCACCGCTCCCCAGGACAGGTCGTTGGAATTGCTGCCCGCCGTTCCCACAAGGACCGGCGTGCCGATGGAAGGACACGCGGAGGAGTCGGTGTTCACGACGCTCGTGCAGGCGATGGCGTGGCGGTTGAAGGCGGCGAAAATGGCCGTGGCGTGGGGTGTCCCGTTGGCCAGGTTCCCGTCGTCGTCGTCGATGACCCGGAAGGTGCTGAAGTAGTTGGTCGCGCCGCACCCGTGGGTCGTGGCCAGAGAGGGGCACGTGTACGCGGAACCCGATGTGCCCCGGCTCCTGTACCAGAGTTTGTCCACGTGGAGCCAGGAGGTGTTCAGGTCCATCCCCCAGGTCACCAGGTCCCGGACGGCCAAATCCCAGAGGGCTTCGGAAGAAATGTACGACTCGCAGTGGCCCTCGTAGCCGCAGGGGCCGTAATAGGAGCCCGAAGTGTTGCAGTGGAAGCCCGAGGAGCCGCTCAACATGGTCGGGACGGCGGGCGTGTTGCTCTGGTGGGCGGCGTAATCGATGTCCCGGATGCCCGAGCAGGAGAGGCAAGGGTCTCCGTAGCCCGAGCAGTTGGCGCCAATGAAGAAGCCGTTGCCCGCGCAGGAATTGTGGGTTTGCAGGACGGCCGTGAAATCGCCGTACGTCTCCCCCGTTCCCTTTTCCGGCGAGGCGCCGTTCCCGTCGTTGTAGTCCATGCCGTGTCCCCATTCGTGGAGGGACACACCGGGAAGTTCGCCCGTGTTCTCGCAGGTCCAGGAGCCGTACACACCGTACTTGAAGAAGTTGACCGTGCCGGATGCGCTCGACCAGTAGGCGTTGCAGACGTCGTTGATGTTGACCCGGTCGGTGAGCTGGGCGCCGAGCCAGGCGTTGGCGGGGAGATACGAGCGGGCCTTCATCTTGATGAGGTTGACCTGGTA
This sequence comes from Acidobacteriota bacterium, assembly GCA_040752915.1. NCBI lineage: Bacteria > Pseudomonadati > Acidobacteriota > Acidobacteriota bacterium. Next base: position 36,844 of record JBFMHB010000019.1, on the reverse strand, counting down.
GAACTGGGTGCGGGCGGCGTGGGTGTTGCCCGAACCGCCGATCCCCGGCGTCACGCAGTCTCTTCCGGCGCTCGAACCGAAATCGAGGTCGCCGGTCGTGGTGGTCAGGCTGATCACGCCCGCCCCGCCCCCGGCGCCGCAGGTGACGTCCTGAATCCGGACGTACTGGCCGCTCAGGGTGGAGGTGGCGTTGTTCCCCGTGAAAAGGCCCCCGGCATCGGAAAAGAGTCCCCCGCCCAAATCCGCGAAGGGGAATGGGCGATCCACTTCGGCGGCGGGCCGGTCGTTGGGATAGACGCCGCCGTGGACCTTGCCGTAGTCGTTGGTGTCGCGGAAGGAGAGGACTTCCCCCGTATGAGCGTCTATCAGGACCTGCCAGTTGCCGATGACGCCCTCCCGGTGGAACGCTACGGTCCATGCCAACCGGTAGGCGAGGCGGTCGAAGGCCGCCGTCTCGTCCCCGGGCGGAAGCGCCACGGGCAGGACCTTCAGGTCCGGCCGGCCCAGGAATTCATCTCCCTCCTGGAATCCGCCCACGAACCCTCCCGCGATCTCGGTCGCCGTCTGTGCCGAAAGGTAGGGCTGGGGATCCAGCGAACGAATGGCCTCCGAGATGCCCTCGGCGCCTATCTGCACGAGATTCCCGTGATTCACCCGGAAGATCACGTGGGCGCCCTCGACGGGCAGTCCGTGGTAGGTCCAATCGAAATCGAGGAAGTAGAGGTAGTCGCCGATGGGGCCCGAGGCTCCCTTGTTGATCACGAGGTCGGTCGCTTCCACGCCAAAGAGGCCCGGATGGGTGTTCAAGAACGAAAGCGCCCTGGCCTCCATCCAATCCAGCGACACGTCAGGGCCCCGAAGGCCCAGATCCCCGTAGGTGAGCGAGTTCGCGCCGGGGATCCAGGGGATGCCCTGGCCCTCCAAAAGCAGGGGCCGGCCCGTGCTCCGATCCACGAGGAGAACCCAGGAGCCTCCCTCGCGGCTCAGAAACGCGTCGTAGGCCTCGGCCACGGCCTTGGCCTCGACGGCACCCAAGGCTCGAAGGCTGTCGAGGTCCGCCACGGCCGGCTGGACCCTGAGTTCCGGCTTGACGAAGGCGAGATCGTCCAGGCTGGACGCCCGGCGCTTGGCCACCTGGGCCGCGCAGGGCATAGCCAGCATGAGGACGATCAGGATCAGGACCGCCCTTTGCCACGCCATCCACCCGTCTTTCCCTCTCATGGTTCGTCCCTCCCTCTTTCCCGCAGATCTGCTGCGACGCACACTATCCCCGCCTGGCCCCACAGGAGCCTTCTGCCACGCCACGGGTTCTTGACGCGAATTCCCCGTGAGAATCTCCAAAGCCGCCCCGACGGCCGATTCCCCTCCCCGTTGATCGCGCAATGATGCGGTACCACGACCTTATGCCCAAGGGGAGAGCTTCGTCAAGGGGTGGGACAAGAAAAAGGGCGCGGAGCCGAAGCCCCGCGCCCCGAGGTGCCTCAGGAAGCGAATGTCAGTTCTGGGAGGGCCCGTCGGGCTCCCCTCCGCCGCAGGGCGGGTTGTCGAGGGTGTTGGTGTCCACGATGGCCGAGTACACGCCCATCGTCGTGTTCGTCAGGTACGCCCGCGCGCGGTGGCGGCGGCTGTCGTACGTCGCGTAGATGTAGGTCGGGTCCGCCGGATTCGTCCAGAACGCCGTGCCGCCGTTGGCTACCACCCCCGTCCCCTCGAAGGTCATCCCCGCGTAGGGTCCGGACAGGACGATCCACCGGTACGCGCCCGTCTGCTTCCACACGCACAGCTGGGCCCGGTTCGTGTAGTCGTAGAAGTTCATGTCGAAGGGGATCGTGACCTGGATCAGCACCGTGTCCGTCGCCGTTGAGCCCTGCCCGTCCGTCACCGTCAGCACGGCCATGAAGAAGCCGGCCGTCGTGTACACGTGCGTCGGGTTCTGGTCCGTCGAGGTCCCGCCGTCGCCGAAGTCCCACGCCCAGGTGTAGACCCCGTCTCCGCCCGTGGCCGCGCCCGTGAAGTTCACCGTCAGCGGCGCCTCGCCGAAGCTCACGTCGGAGCTCGCCGTGGCCACCAGCGTGTCGTACGCCACGTGCATCGTCACCGGAACGTTGATCCGGCCGTAGAGCGTGTTGTTGTTCACCACCAGCGTCGCCAGGTAGTCGCCCGGCGCCAGACCTGTGGCGTCGAAGTCCACCGTGATGGCCTCCGACGTGTTCGCCGCCACCGTCCCCGTGGTGGGAGTCTCCGAGAGCCACGGCACGTCGCCGGAGCCGAAGGTCGTGAAGGCCAGGCAGTCCACCTCGGCCCCGCCGGGGAAGGCGCCCACGAGGGTGCTGGCGCCGGTGGCCGTGTCGATGGTGCGAAGTTCGCCCGAGGTGGTGTAGGCCGCCCAGTACAGGATGCCCGAGATGTCCTCGAAGTCCATTCCCTGCGCGTAGTTGGCGTTCACGCCCAGGCCGCCCACCACCGTGCCGGCGCCCGTGGCCGGGTCGATGTGAATGAGCGAGTCGGTCACGATGTCCACGCCGTACATTTCGCCCGCCACGTTGATGGCGATGTCGATGATGCCCGGAGCGTTGGTGATCTGCCCCACTACCGTGGCGGCGCCCGTGGACGGATCAATGGTGTAGAGCGTCGAACGCGTGATGTCGGTGGACGAGCCGTAGAGGGTGCCGTCGTTGGAGCCAGTCAGACCCGTCCAACTTTCACCGCCGAGGGGCGTGCAAGGGCCGATGACGGTGACGGTGCGGGTGGCCGTGTCGATGGCGCAGAGCTGGTTGGTGTCGTAGTCCACGGCGTACATCGTCGTCGTGTCGCCGTTCAGGAAATCGCCGCCGAAGAAGCTGTAGCTGCCGTAGCTCCCGAGGTCGGTCCAGGTGCCGGGGATATCGATGTCGGGCCACTGAACGAGGTTGGTTCCTGGATAGATGTTGCAGCCGTAGGCGGGCTCGCCCAGAAGGGCGGCCACCGGCCTCATGGTCTCCGTACCGGGCTTCTTTTCGCCCTGGAATTGGATGGCCGGGGCGCGTCCGATGCTGGTGCCTTCCTTGCCCGCTTCCCACTTCTTCTCCATCTTCCTGGCCAGCATCTCCTGCCCCTTGACGGAGAAGCGCCGCGCCGGGGCCAGCACGTGGCCGTCCCGCTCGCGGATATCGAAGGTGGCGTCGGCTCCGCCCGTTTCGCTCAGGGTCAGGGTCACGCTGGTCGTTGGGGCCGAGGGGCTTACCGTCACTTCGATGGGAGACGGAGTGGCCTCCAGGCGTCCCGTGGGAAGGTGGAAATCCTGCCACACGGCGCCGAAGGTGGGGACGGCCACCGTGGCCGTGTCGGGGCCGTAGCCGGTCATGCTGGCCGTCAGGTCGCTCGGGTTGTCCGCCGCGTAGAGGCAGTAGAAGCCGTCGTCCAGGGCCGGGTCATCCGGTGTCGCCGCGGTAGCGGCCGCCGTGCCGGAAGCCGCGCAGATCACCGCGGCGCCGTTCAACGGGTTGTTCGTGTTGGCGTCGTAAACGTTGCCCACAACCAGGCCACCGGTTTCCGGAGCGATACACCCGACCGAAATCGGCGGGGCATTCGAGTAGCTGAGGCTCACGTCATCGATGTACCAACCGGGGTAGGTGACGCTCGAATCGGAGCGGAAGTGGAAGCGGAGCCGGAAGGTGGACACGGCGTACGTGGAGGCCAGAGTCACGGACTTCTTGGCCCAGGCGAGGTCGATGCTCCCGGAAACCTCGCCGTAAACCCGCGTCCAGTTGGTGCCCGAGTCGTTGCTGACTTCCACGCTGGCGTAGTCGTAGCCGGATTCGCTGCGCAGATACTGCCACCAGTCGAGGGTGATGGAATTCCCGGCTCCTGCCGAGAGGTCGATCACGGGGGAAGTCAGGTATCCGTTTTCGCCGTTGCCGTAGTTGCCGCTGAGGTTGGTGGCCCAGACGTTGACGCCCGAGTGGGCGGCTCCGGGACCGGAGGTGGGCGTGCCCCAGGCGAAGGACGTCGTACCGCTCACGGCGTAACCGCCGTTGTTGGCCTCGAAGTCCTGAGAGTAAAGGACGGTCGCCGGAGGAATGGCGGCCACGGCCACGCCCACGTCGTCCACGTAGTATCCGGGGTAGACCACGCTGGAGTCGGAGCGGAAGCGGAAGCGGATCTGGAAGGCCGCCGTGGCGTAGGTGGCGTCGAGGACCACGGTGTGCTTCGTCCACGCCGTGTCCACGGCGCCGGAGACCTCGCCGTACACGCGCGTCCACGTCGTCCCGTTGTTCGTGACCTCGACACTGCCGTAGTCGTACCCGCTCTCGGAGTTCAGGTACTGCCACCACTCCACGATGGGCACCTGGCCCGCGTAGGCGCTCAGGTCGATGACCGGGGAGGTGATGTAGCCGTCCTCGCTGTTGTTGTAGTTTCCGCTCAGGTTGGTGGCCCAAACGTTGGCGCCCGAATGGGCCTCACCCGGCCCGCTGGTGGGAGCGCCCCAGGCCCAGGAGGTGGTCCCGCTCACGGCGAAGCCGCCGTTGTCGGCCTCAAAGTCCTCCATCCACACGTAGTCGGGATGGTAGCCGGGGGCGTTGCAGTCCGTCAGGTTGGGGGTCAGGGGGAAGTCCTGCGTCACGTCGGTGGAGAAGGGACCCACCACCGCGCCGCCCGGATCGTAGCCGGACACCCAGGCGGAGACGGCGAAGGTGTAGGCCATGCCGTCCACCAGAGTGATGCTGTAGCCGCCCGTCAAGGGATCCGTGAAGAGGGTCGTGGTGGGGAAGCCCGGAGCGTTGATGGTGATCTCGGCGTAAAGGGGCCAGCCCGTGTTGGAATCGGTCACTATTCCGGAGACGACGTGGCTGGGGGCCGGGGCCAGGGCGAAGTTCTGGGTCGTCGTCATGCCGTCGGTGATGACGAGACCCGTCACAGCGTCCGGCACGTAACCGTACCGGGCCGCGCCCACGTCATAGTTCGGCGGGGAGACGGGCAGGGTCATGCTGTAGGTGCCATCCGCCGCCGTCGTCGTGTTCACGGTGATGGTCCCGTTGGTGGCCGTCACCGTGGCGCCGGAGAGTGGAAGAGCCGTGGCCGCATCCGTCACCGTGCCCGCCAGGGTCCCCGTCGGGCCGACGGAGCAGGAGCCGAACTTGAAGGCGCCGATCCGCGTTTCCCAATCCCAACCGCCCGTCGAATACTCGGTGGTGTACCAGAACGTGCAGTCGTCATAGGGGTCGATGCTCATGCTGGAGTAGTCGCCCCAGCGGTTCACCCCCGTCTGGGAGGCGGCACCCAGGTACATCAACGCTTCACCCTGGCTCAGTTCGCCCAGGGGGTCGCCCGCCAGGCGGCCGGCGTAGTAAATGGAGGGATACATGGTGGAGGCGTCGGAGACGCTGTAGCCCACGGCCAGGTTCCCCATGTGGTCCTGCGCCGCGCTGCCCATCCAGCGGTGGTAGGTGTCCGCCGGGGCGAAGGTGCCCTGCTGGTAAATGTACCAGTCGGGCTGGGTGGAGTCCTTGCGCACTTCGTACCAGCGCACTCCGGCCCGGCTCGATCCAGCGTTCACCGTGTGGTTCACCACCATGGACTCGTAGGAGCCGAAGTTGCGGTATTGCAGCCGGTACATCAGGCGGTCCGCGATGGCGTCCACGGCCTGCGTGGTGCCGGGCTGGGGAATGCAGTTTCGCGTTCCGGAGCAGAGGATGTCCCAGTTGTTCGTCGGAAGGATGAGGTCGGGCTGGCCCGCCACGCCCAGGGTCAGGGTCCCGGTGGACCAGTTCGTGGTGGCCTTCCAGATTCGGAGGGCGTCGTTCGGGGGGATCCAGGAGGAGTCGTCCACCTGCATGATGTAGCAGGGCGATCCGGCCGGAGGGTTGGTCATGCCTTCGAAGTGGGCCGGCAACTGGCCGCCGAAATTCAGGTCCACGGCGCCCAGGTTCACCTTCAGCATCCGGGCCGTGGGGCTGCCCGTGATCATCTGGTCCGCCTCGAAGACGCACACGCCCGCGCCCGCCCAGGAGGACATGTTGGCGAACTGGTTCACCGTCATGTAGTAGCCGTCGGGCCAGATGCCGAACTTCGGGTAGTCGTTCATGTTCGTGGCGTCGTACTCGTAGCAATAGAGGTACCACGCCCCCGTGGGATCGGCCGTCTGAGAGACGGCGATGGCCACGTAGTACGGATCGGGCAGAGCGAACTGGCTGATGACCCACCGGTTCCGGAAGCGGTCCCACAAAACGATGGGGTCCCCGTCGTTGTTCGTCGCGCACGGCCCGCCCAGGGAAGACCAGATCGTGTTCCCCGCGATCGGCCCCAGGACCTGCGTGGCCGTGTAGGGAACGGTGGAGCGGTTGATCTGCCACGCCGCCAGGTGGAGGTTCACCCACTGGACGTAGTGGTCGGGGCCGATGTCGCCCTCTGTGTCCGGCGGGGCCACGCCCGCCAGGTTCCCGATTCCCGCAAACTCCGCCACCGTCCCCGGCATGGCGTACATGCCGTGGGAGGACTGGACAGCCGGATCGCCCTCTTCGGAAGACGGCGCGGCGGTCATGGTCCCCTTCTGGAGAGCGGGGTTGGGGATTTCGCGGTTCCCGCCGGGAGCCGCCATTTCCGTGGCCGGCGGAAGGTCCCTCAAGGGAGGCGACACCGCCACCCCGTGGGGATAGAACACCTGCGTCTCGCCGGCGCCCGCGAGCGGGGCTTGCGCCATCGCGCCCACCGCCGTCAGGACCAGGGCAAGACACACCACCACCCATGCTGTCCTTCTCATGCCGTTCCCTCCCTTTCCAAGAAAGCCAGACGAAAACCGGAGCCCCCGGACCCGGGCCCCCCGGATGACCGCACTTCGATTGCATTCCTGTTGCCGGATGTGCTCGTGGTCCAAGGCCTCCCCCGCGAAGCGCATGGAACCTGACTTGTCGCGGACACGCCGGTGAATCCGTCTGAGGGCAGACTACGGGGGAATCTCGAGAAAGTCAACCTGTCCCCTTGGGAAGGAGAAGAGCGCGAGAACAATGCCCCAGGGACTGGTTTCGGATCGTTGCCGGCCGATGTCCCGGTTCAGATCCCGCGCCCTCCGGTGCGGCGCTTGAGAGGGGCCCTTCGACGTCCGGGGTGTGGGACGCTATATTTTCACCAGCGGGAGGCAACGTCGTGAGAGAACGCATCCGGACTGCCCTGCAGTCGCTGGCCCCTGCCCGCGTCGTCTTCGGAGAGGCGGCGTCCCGCGGCGAGCGAGTCTACCTGGTCGGGGGGGCCTTGAGGGACCTGGCCCTGGGCCTCGAACCCGTGGACGTGGATTTCGTTTCCCCCAACCCTTACGAACTCGCCTCCTCCCTGGCCGATGGAGCGGGCAAGCGGGTGGTCTCCCTCGGAAAGGAGGCGGCCCCCACCTATCGCGTGCCCCTCGACGCGGCGGTTCTCGACTTCACGGCCTTGCAGGGCGGAGGCATCGAGACCGACCTCCTCCGGCGCGACTTCACCTTCAACGCCCTCGGATACGATCCCCGGACCCGGGAGATCCTCGATCCGGCGAACGGACTCGGCGACCTCGACGCCGGACTCATCCGGCTGGTCTCGGAGCAGGCCCTGGAGGACGACCCCGTCCGGGTCCTCCGGGCCTACCGCTTCCTGGCGCAGCTTCCGGAATTCCGGCTGGAGGCGGACACGGAGAGACTCCTCGGCTTCCGGGCCGGCGCTCTCTTGGATGCGCCACCCGAGAGGCTCCACCTGGAGCTGGAGCGTCTCTTCGAGGGCGACGCGGCGGGACGGGCCTGCCGGGCCATGGCCGAGTCCGGCGTCCTCTTCGTGCTCTTCCCCGAACTGAAGCGGCTGGACGGGCTCGCGCAGAACGACTACCACCACGCCGATGTGCTCCGCCACTCTTTGGAGGCCCTGGCGGAATTCGACGGCCCGCCCCGTTGGGCCGAGCGCCTCGGGCTCCCCCGCTTCGGTGCGCGCCAGAAGGAAGTCCTCCGCCTCTCCCTCCTCCTGCACGACCTCGGGAAGGCCGACACCCGCACCGTGGGCGAAGATGGAAAGGTCCACTTCTACGGACACTCCAAACCTTCGGCCGATCGGGCCTCGGACATCCTTCGGCGCCTGCGCTTCCCCAACGCCGTCGCCGAGCAGGCCGCCACCCTGTGCCTCCACCACCTCCGGCCGCTGGCCCTCCTCAAGACCTCTCCGAGAAAGACCGCCGTCCGCCGCCTGATCCACTCCCTCGGGGAACTCCTGCCGCTCCTTTTGGCCCTGTCCTACGCGGACAAGTCCGCCGCCCGTGGTAAGGACCGCCGGGAGAACCTGGAGGAACTGGGCTCTCTGATCCGGGAGGTCCTGGACGTGGCGGCCCGGGAAGGCGAGGAGATCCGCCACCTCCCGAAGTTCGTGGACGGCCTGGAGGCGTTGGAGATCCTGGGCATGCCCCGCCCGGGACCGGACCTGGGGCGCGCCCTCGACGCCCTCCTGGAGCGCCAAGTGGAGGGCGCCGTGTCCACGAGGGAGGGAGCGGTGGCTTTCCTCCGGGATTGGCGCGACCGGCACCTGGCTCCCAAGTCCAGGTAGGCTCCCTCCGTCGAGGGATCCGCGCTGAACGAAAAGACGGCCCGCAGCGCAGACAATGGCTCGTCCTTTCGCTCTCCGAGAACCCGGCCCCCTCCTCCCCCGCCGTCTCCCCGTGGTACCCTTCCCACCCATGTGGCGCCGGGACTTCGAATTCGACCTTCCCTCCGAGCGCATCGCCCGCTATCCCGCGAGCCCGAGGGACGCTTCCCGCCTGCTGGTCCTTCCCCCCGCCGGGGACCCGATCCACGGCCGCTTCCGCGCCCTGCCCTCGCACTTCTCTCCGGGGGACGTTCTGGTCCTCAACGACACGAAGGTCATCCCGGCGAGGCTCCTCGGCGCGCTTCCCGGCGGCGGCCGGGCGGAGGTGTTCCTGCTGAAGCCCGCCGAGGACGGGGAATCCTGGGACGCTCTCGTGAAGCCCGGGCGCAAGTTGAAGGCGGGAGCCTTCGTGTCCCTTTCCGGCGGGTCGGCGGGTTTGGAAATCCTGGCCGCGGCCGGGGAGGGCCGCCGGAAGGTCCGGGCCCGCGGGGCGAATATGGAGACCCTGATCCGCGCCTTCGGCTCCACGCCCCTGCCGCCGTACATCGCACGCCCTCCGGAGGAAAAAGACGCCCGGAGGTACCAGACGGTCTACGCCCGCGAAGGGCGTTCGGTGGCGGCCCCCACGGCGGGGCTCCACTTCACGCCGCGGGTCCTCCGAGCCCTCGAAACGGGTGGCGTGCGCGTCGTGCGCCTACGCCTGGACGTGGGCCCGGGGACCTTCAAGCCCGTGACCGCCGAAAGGGTGGAAGACCACCGGATGGACCCGGAGCCCTACGCGGTTCCGGAAGAGACGGCCCGCGAGGTGAACGCCGCCCTGGCCGAAGGGCGCCGCGTCGTCGCGGTGGGCACCACCGTCACGCGGAGCCTGGAGGACCAGATGCGCCGCCATGGAACCGTGATTCCAGGGGAGTACGAGACGGATCTTTTCATCACGCCCGGATTCCGCTTCCGTGCCGTATCCGGCCTGGTCACGAATTTCCACCTCCCGGGCTCCACGCTGATCATGCTCGTCTCGGCCCTCGCCGGAAGGGAGCGCGTCCTGTCGGCCTACCGCGAGGCCGTGGCCCTTAACTACCGCTTTTACTCTTACGGGGACGCCATGCTCGCGTGGGGGGCGCAGGGGCGGTAGCGGGCGGCCCCGTGCTATCCTCCCCCCATGGCCATCGAACTCCTGCACCCCGCGTTCGTACACTTCCCCATCTCCCTCAGCGCCGTCGGGGCGGGCCTCCTCCTGTATGGGCGGATCCGCGGCCGGGAAGAGGCGTGGCGCTTCGGGCTTGCGGCCCTCCTGATGGGCTCCGCCCTCTCCGTGCCCGCCTACCTGACGGGTCAGGTGGCGCGCGCCGTCATGGAAGATTCGGAGCGGTTCCTTCGCGCCGAAGCCGCGGCGGACCTCCACGAGGACCTGGGCCTCCTGACCCTGGGGGCCCTGGTGGCCCTGGGGATCTTGAGCGGGCTGGAACTCGCCAAGAAGCGGACCGTGCGTTCGGGCCCGTGGGGGCTCCCCTTCCTGGCGCTGGCCGCGGCGGTCCTGGTGGCGGTCACGGCCATGCAGGGAGGGCGGCTCGTCTTCGAATACGGCGTCGGGGTCCGCGCGGAAGCCCCGAAAAACGTCACGCCTCCACCGACCGGGTGAATCCCCCGCCCTCCGCGTCGTACTCCTCGAAGACCGCCGGGGGACCCGGCGGGAGCGGCCGGCCGGTCAGGCGGCAGAACCTGCGCGCCAGCCCCCTTCGCCGGGGATCTGGGTGGCAAAGGGCGAGGGACAGGTCAGAAGGGTCCACGCCTTCCGGTTCGGGACAGCCGCTCGAGATCATCCGGCAGAGGGCCCAGAGGGTGCCCGCCTCGAAGGGTTCCTCGTGAAGGAACGGAACCAGGAGGGGTGCAAAGGCCGGCCCGAGGTCCGGGCGGGCCGAAAGGATTTCCCCGATGGCTTCCGGGGCCATGCGGCAGAGGTTCCCCGACTCGTCGTTCATCATCCAGAAGAGGCCGCGCAGGATTTCCGCGAGGGACGGGTCCGAAGGGGGAAGGGCTCTGGCGGCCCGTCCCAGCGCCTCGACCGCCCGCCACTTCAACAAATCGTCCGGACGCTGGAGGAGCTGGACCAGCTGGCGAAGGAGCCGCCCGGCGGGGAGGCCTTCCGAGAGAAGCCATTCGCAATCCCGCGCCGCGAGGCGGTCCTCGATGATCCGCTTCAGGGCTCTCCGGTCCATCCGGTCCTCCGATGGGGGACTTCCTTCTCCTGCGGCCGCCCACTCCACTGGAAGCCTTTCATCCAGATGCCATCAACCATGGCCAGGATACGCCGCAGCGGTTTGGGCCCCCTTCCGTCCCTGGCGCCTGAACCACCCCACAATCTGGTTCTCGGCTCCGGGCTCCGCGCCTTCTCCGATCCTCAGGCCGCTGGGCATGCCCACGTGGCCGCCCCGTGCGGTCCAGCGGACCGTCAGGAGGGGCGAGGCCTTGATCAGCCACGGTACGGCCGAGCCCGCGGGAACCATGGGGTCGTAGGGAGAAAGAAGAAGAAGGGCGGGGCGCGCGAGGCGGTGGAGGAGGGGGCCCGCGCTGGCCCGCTCGTAGTAATCCGCTGCGCCCGCAAAGCCATGCCGCGGGGCCACCACCGCCTCGTCGAAGGCGCGAATGGACCGAATGTTTCGCACGCCGTCCGGCGGAAGCAGGTGGGGGCGGCGCGATGCGGTTCTGTCGTACATCTCGAAAAGGGACCTCAGCAGATACCTCCGGTAAATCAAGGCCCCCGGCCGGTCGATCCAGTCGGCGCACGCGGAGAGATCGAGGGGAGCGGAGACGGCCGCCAGGGCGCGGACCCGGGGATCGGGCCGGAGACAGCCGTACCTCAGCGCGAGGTGGCCTCCGAGGGAATAGCCCAGGACGTAGACGTCCGGATGGTCGCTCGTCTCGGTAGAAGCGAGGGCCGCCTCCAGGTCCTCCACGAGGCCGGCGTGGTAGAAGTCCTCCCCGTCCCGGGCCGCGCCCCGGAGGTTGAGGCGAAGGCAGGACAAGCCGGCGGCCTCCGCCGCCCGGGCCGCCCGGCAGGCGTAGTAGCTCGACGCCGTTCCCCCGAGCCCGTGGACGACCACGAGGAGGGGCGTTCCCGCCCCGAGGTTCCGGTACAGGCCCGTCAGCCTCACGGAGCCCGCACGGGCATCTTGAACAAGGGAGGTCCACGGCCCTGCTTCGGGCGCCCGTTCGGGCCTCAGCCCGTGGGCGATCCTCGGCGCGAGCGTCCAGTAGTGGCCCAGGATCGCCTGCACGCGGCTCCGCGCCTGGATGTCCGTGCCGTTCATCGCTCCCCCGTCCCGCTGGTTTCACCGTCCGCCCGACCGGTGGCCCACCGCAATTCGGCCGCCGCCATCCGCTCCTCGTACACCGCGCGAACTTCGCGGAGGCGCGCTTCGCTGAGGCCCGTTTCGGCGTCGAGCAGGTCCGTGATCGTCCCGGCGCCCTCGGCGTACCGCTCCCTGGCCATTCGGAGGCTCTCTTCCGCCTCGCGCACGAGATCCCGGACCGCGAGCACGGCGGCCCTGGACTCCTCGGCCCGAGCCAGCGCGGCGAAGGCCTCCTGTTCCACCGCGAGTACGACCCATAGCGCCTCGCTCTCGGATCGGGCCAGCTCGGCGCGCGCCCGAGCCAGGTCGTGACCCCGGGCGAAGCCCGTGAAGACGGGAACGGCCAGCGCGATCCCGAGGGACCAGTCCCTGTCGCCCGGGAAGAAGCCCTGGTCGAGGCGTCCGTAGGAACCCTCCAGCCGGACCTTCGGAACGAACGCGCTGCGAGCCGCCTCCACGCGGCGCCGCCCGGCCTCCACGCGCTGAACGGCCCCGTCCAGTTCGGGCCTCTCCGAAAGGGCCGCGGCGAGGGCCTCTCCGACCGAGGGAAGGGGGGCATCGGCCGGTGTCCGCGGATCGTGCCGAATCGAAAGGGGCGTCTGGGGAGGGCGGCCCATGGCCGCGTTCAGCGCTCCCATGGCCACGGAGACGTCGGAGGAAGCCCGCAGGAGGGCCACCCTGGCCTCGGAGGTCCGGACCCGTGCCCTCAGCACGTCGGCCAGGGGCGCGTCCCCCGTCTCCCTTCGGGCCAGGGCCATGCGCTCGTGCTGCAAGGCGCGCTCCAGGACCTTCTCCGCCACGCCGAGGGACTCCTGGGCCGCCAGCGCACCGTAGAAGGCTTTGTGGACCGAGAGGACCACCTTCTGCCTCGCCTCCTCGCGCGCGTGCAGAGCGCCCCAAGTCCCCGCCGCGGCGTGGGCGGCCTCGGCCCGCCTCAGTCCGCCGTCGAAGAGCGTGTACGTGCCTTTCATCGCGAGGGAGTGCTGGTTGACCGGGCCGATGACGGGTGAAATGCCCCCCGCGGGAGCCGCTTCGCCGGTGAGGGCGGAGGGCAGGAAGGCCCGGCTCTCGAAGCGCCGGGAGGCGGCCTGAAAATCCAGGCGGGGAAGGTAGGCGGAACGGGCCGCGCTCTCCGCCTCCCTTGCCGCGAGGAGCCCGTGTCCAGCCGCCTCGAGGAGGGGATTCGCCCTCAGCGCCTCCTGAACACAGGCTTCGATGCCCATCGGCTCCGCCGGCGGCTCCTGGGCGGGCGAGGGGTTGGGCGCCGCCGCCGCCGCGGAGAAGAGGACGAAGAGGACGAGTGAACCGCGTGAAGGGACGTGACGCATGGGACGCCTCCTTAGGCGAGGGTTTTCTTGAACCTCTGCGCGGCCAGGGCGAGGAGCGAGGCCCCCAGCACCGCCAGGGCCGCCATCTGGGGCCAGAGCACCTCAAGGCCCACCCCCTTGAGGAAGACGCCTCGGAGAATGACCAGGAAGTACCGGAGCGGGTTGAGAAACGTGAGCCATTGGACCGCCTCGGGCATGTTGGCGATGGGATAGATGAATCCGGAGAGAAGGATGGCCGGCTGCATGAAGAAGAAGGCGGTCATCATGGCCTGCTGCTGGGTTAGGCTCACCGTGGAGATGAAGAGGCCCACTCCCAGGGTCCCCATCAGGTAGAAGACCGTGGAAACGAGGAGAAGGAGGGGATTGCCGACGATGGGGACGTCGAACCAGAAGACCGCCACCACGCTGATCAAGACCACGTCGAACAGGCTGATCAGCACGAAGGGAACGGTCTTGCCCAGAATGAACTCCGCCCGGCCGATGGGGGTCACCATGATCTGTTCGATGGTGCCGATTTCCTTCTCCCGAACAACGGCCATGCTCGAGAGAAGAATGGAGAGGACCATCACCAGCAGGGCGATGACGCCCGGCACATAGAAGTTGCGGCTCTCGAGATTGGGGTTGAACCAGGCGCGCGACGCCATGGCCACGGCCGAGGGAGTCACGGCTCCCCCCGGCGTCCTGCGCGCGCGCTCCCACAGGATCTCGGCGCCGAAGTCCGCGGCGATGCGCGCCGCATAGCTCAGGATGACCGAAGCCGTATTCGAATCGGTGCCGTCCAACAGAATCTGGACGCGCGCCGTGCGGCCCGCCCCAAGGTCCCCCCCGAAACCGCGATTCATCCGAAGGACCGCCTTGACCTCCCCCCGGTCCAGGAGGTCGGCCACTTCCGACTCGCTGTGCACGCGGACGACGAAATCGAAGTACCCGGAGCCCCCGAATCGCGAAAGGAGTTCGCGGCTCGCGGGGGTCTCGTCTAGGTCGTAGACCGCCGTCCGGACGTTCCGGACGTCCGTGGTCACCGCGTACCCGAAGATGAGCACCTGCACGACGGGGATCACCAGAAGGATGGCCCGCATCCGCGGATCCCTCGCGATCTGGATGAACTCCTTGATGAGCATGTGCTTCAGGCGCTCGCCCACGGAATCTCCTTCAGGTCACTCCAGGCGTTTCCGGAACGCCCGGAGAGCCAGAACGGTCATCCCCACCGCGAAGAGGAACAGGAAGACCCCTTCGCGCCACAGGACCGAGATGCCCACTCCCTTCAGGAACAGGCCCCGCAGCAGGTTGATGAAATACCGCGCGGGGATCAGGTAGCTGACCGCCTGAAGGGCCTTCGGCATGTTGGCCACGTCGAACATGAAGCCCGAGAGAAGAAACGCGGGGAGGAAGGTCACGACAAACGCGACCTGGCTCGCCAGGAGCTGGTTCTTGGCCCGGATGCTGATGACGAGCCCCAGGGAAAGGGCGCCGGCGAGGAATACGGCGGACATGGCCACCAAGAGGGGCGGAAAGCCCCGGAACGGCACGCCGAAAAGGTACCGGCCCACGGCCACCGAAAGCGCCATGTCCACCATGCCGATGGCGAAGTAGGGGACGAGCTTCCCCACGACGAGTTCCGGGCCCCTCAGGGGCGTGGAGATGAGCTGCTCCATGGTGCCCGTCTCCCACTCCCTCGCCACCGTCAGCGAGGTCAGGAGAGCGGCGATGATCATCATGATGACCGCGATGAGGCCCGGGATGATGGCGTGCTTCGATTCCATCTCCGGGTTGTACCAGACCCGGGACCGCACCTCGATGGGCGGTGCCTGGACGAGGCCCGTGGCCCTCTCGAACTGCTTCCTCCTCACCTCGCGGCCGTAGGAGGAGAGGACCGCGTCCGCATAGGAGAGGACGAGCGTGGCCGTGTTGGCGTCCGCGCCGTCCGCCAGGAACGCGACCTCGGCCCCCGCCGCCGACGCCAGGTTCTCCGCGAAATTCCGCGGAATCACGAGGGCCGCCAGGACCTCGCCGCGGTCCAGGGCGCTCTCGATATCCTCGTAGCGGGAGGCGCGGCTCTCGAGGGTGAAGTACCGCGACGCTTCGAACCTCGATACGAGGTCCCGGCTCTGGGGCGTGCCGCTCTGGTCCCAGACCGCGAGGGGGACATCGTCCACGTCGAGCGTGAGCGCGTACCCGAAGAGGAGGAGAAGGACCATCGGGAGGGCGATGCTGATGCCGAGGGCCCTTGGGTCCCGCATCACGTGGAGGAACTCCTTCCTCGCCACGGCCCATGTGCGGCGCAAGTTCACGGATGGCCTCCGAGTCGGGTGGTCCCGCGCTTCGGCGTCACTGCGAGAACTCCTTCTGTGAGGCCTCTTCCCGGTCCCGCCGTTCGATGAGGGAGACGAAGACGTCCTCGAGGGAGGGCGGGACCGGCTCGATGGAGGAAACGCTGAAACCGGAAGCCTCCAGCCGCCCGCGGACCAGGGGGACAAGGTCCCGGGCGCTGGCGACGACGGCGTGGACGTCCCGCCCGAAGAGGGCCGCGTCCTTCACGCCCTCGACGCCCTCGATCACGGCGAGGGCCTCCTGGGGCCGGTCGCACCGGACCTCTAGGACCGCGTCGCCCATGAAGCGCTCCTTCATCTCGGAAGGGGTTCCCGCCGCCACGAGCTCCCCGCGATAGATGAGGCCCAGCCGGTCGCAGTACTCGGCCTCCTCCATGTAGTGGGTGGTGACGAAGACGGTGGTCCCCCGATCGGCCTCCACGTGGATGATGTCCCAGAAGTTCCTCCGGCTGACGGGGTCCACCCCCGAGGTGGGCTCGTCCAGAAAGAGGATGGCCGGCTCGTGGAGGAGGGCGCAGCCCAGGGCCAGGCGCTGTTTCCATCCTCCCGGCAGGGAACCGGTGAGGCGGCCCCGGAGCGTACCGAGACCCGCCATGTTCAGGACCCACGCCTTCCTATCCTCCCGCTTCCCTTTCGGAATGCGGTAAATCCCGGAGAAGAAGTCGATGTTCTGCTCCACCGTCAGGTCGTCGTAAAGAGAGAACCTCTGGCTCATGTAGCCGATGTGGGCCTTGATCTTCTCGGCCTCGGCGGAGACGTCGAAGCCCGCCACCGACCCCCGCCCCGAGGTCGGGGCGAGGAGGCCGCAAAGCATCCGGATAGTCGTGGACTTTCCGGCTCCGTTCGGGCCCAGGAAACCGAAGATCTCCCCCTGCGCCACCTCGAGGCTCACGGCGCGGACGGCCGTGAACTCCCCGAACCGCCTCGTGAGCCCCTCGAGACGTACCGCCACGGCGTGCCCCACGGCTAGGCCCCTCCTTCCCGGGCATCCACCCCGCGCCGCGCCACCTGGGCCATAAAAACATCCTCCAGGGAGGGCTCGGCGGGGCGCACGCCCTGGAAACTCACGCCTCCGGCGGTGAGGACTTCGGCCACGATCCGCTCGCCCTCGCCCGTTTCACCGACGGCGGCGTGGATGCGGTCGCCATACGCCGCCACGTGGCTCAGGCCCGCTTCCCTCAGGAGCCCGGCGGCCCGGCGCGCGTGGGGCGTCCGGATGGAGAGGAGGACTCCCGGAAAGAGGGCCTTCACGCCCTCGGGCGTCGAACAGGCGATCACGCGCCCCTCGTGGAGAAGCGCCACCCTGGAGCAGCGTTCGGCCTCGTCCAGGTAGGCCGTGGAGACGAGGATGGTGACGCCGTCCCCCAGAAGGCGGTACAGGATCCGCCAGAAGTCGCGCCTGGACACGGGGTCCACGCCGTTGGTGGGCTCGTCCAGAAAGAGGACCTCGGGCGAGTGGATCAGGGCGCAGCAGAGGCCCAGTTTCTGCTTCATTCCCCCCGAGAGGTTCCCCGCCCTCCGGCAACGGAAGGGGGCCAGCCCGGAGAAGCGGAGCAGTTCGGCCATCCGCCGGTCGCGCTCGGCCCGGCCCACGCCGTAGAGATCGGCGTAGAAGGCGGCGTTCTCGTCCACCGATAGGTCCGGGTAGAGGCCGAAGCGCTGGCTCATGTAGCCGATGCGGTCCTTGATGGCCTCCCCATCGCGGACCGCGTCCAGCCCGAGGACCCGGACTTCCCCGGAGGTGGGCGCGAGCACCGCCGTCAGCATCCGCAGGATGGTGGTCTTTCCCGCCCCGTCGGGCCCCACGAGCCCGAAGATTTCTCCCCTGGACACCGAGAAGGAGACGCCGGCCACCGCCTCGTTTTCTCCGAAGGTCCGGCGGAGGTTCGCCACTTCGATGGCGGGGCCATCCATCCCGCGAGGACTTCCCTGGGGCGGGGCCATTCGGTTCATGGTCCCCTCCTCCCCCGGACGGGTTGGGAGGACCGGAACGGGACCGGGACCGGAAGTGGGCATAGGGCGCCGTGCGGCGCGCCAGCGCTCATGGCCTGTGCACCTTATCGGTTTCTCCCCGCCTCGCGGAGGACCTCCGCTTCGGCGGGCATGCCGGGCTTCAGTTCCTGATCCGGGTTGGCCAGATCGATCTTGACCCGGTAAACGAGCTTGACCCTCTCCTTGGGCGTCTGGACCGTTCGCGGGGTGAACTCGGCCTCGTCGGACAGAAAGGCGAGGGTGCCCGGGTAGGTCTTGCCCGGGTAGGAATCGGTGGTGACGGAGACGCTCTGCCCCAGCTTGACCTTCCCCAGGTCGGATTCGTCCAGATAGGCCCGGAGGTAGACCCGGCCGAGGTCGGAAACCGTCAGCACGGGCGACCCGGCGGCCAGCACCTCCCCCGGCTCGGCGTGCTTGGCCAGCGCCAGACCCGAAAGGGGCGAATACAACTCCGCGAATCCCCTCTGGACGCGAGCCAGGTCCAGGGCCTTTTCCGCCGCCGCGAGTCGCGCCTTCGCCGCCTCCACCTGCTCGCTCCGGGCCCCCCGCTCCAGCAGCTTGAGGCGCTCCTCCGCCTCGCTCCGCCGCGCCGAGGCGGCCTGGGAGACGGCCCTGGCGGCATCGAACTCGCGCCTGGAAATGACCTCCCGTTCGAAGAGGGCTCTCTGGCGCTCCAGGTCCTTCTCGAGCCTTTCGGCCTCCGCCGCCGCGGCCGCGTAGGCCGCCCGACCCTGGGCCACTTCCTCGGAGCGAAAGCCCCTTTCCAATTCCCGAAGGATGGCCCGCGCCGCGGCCGCCTCCGCCTCGCGCTGGGCGAGGAGGGCGTCCAGATCGGCGGATTCCAGGCGGGCCAGCAGTTGGCCCTTTTCCACTCCCTGGCCTTCGTCCACGAGGCGTTCGGCGAGGCGCCCGCCCACCCGGAAGCCGACCGGAACCTCCACGGCTTCGATGTTCCCCGAGAGGACCAGAACCCCCTCGCGAGGCGAAGAGCAGGCCCTCCAAAGGGCCACCGCCGCCGCCAACACGACCAGGGCCGCCGCGGCGGCCATGAGCTTCTTCTTGTTCATGGGCGCTTCTCCCAAGCGGAGGGCTTCGAGGGAGCCCCGTGCATGCCGACGCCGAACAGGATGAGATCGGACAGTTCCCTGGACAGGTCCTCGATCCCCACGTCCAGGAGACCTGGCTGTCCCAAAACCTCGCTGAACCGTTCCCTAAGGGTGCCGCTGGCCTGAAGGAAGATGATGGCGCCCACGATCTGAAGGTGCGCCACCAGGGGATGCACCGGACGGAAGTCCCCGCGGTCCTGCCCCTCCCGGAGGAGACCGCGCATTCGGAGGAACAGCCCGGCCATCTGCTCCAGCACCGGCGGAGGCAGATGGGGCGCGCCCGAGGCTACCTCCCGAAGCATGATCGCGGGATGTTCGGGCACCTCCCGCAGAACCCGCAGCAAGGCCGCCACGGCCGACCGCAGGCGGTCCTCGGGAGTGCCGGGACGCTGGAGCGCCGCATCGAGGGCCTCCTGGACACGGCCAAAGTTCCGGAGAAGCACATCCTCGTACAAGCCTTCCTTGTTCCGGTGGTAGTAGTAGAGCATGGCCTTGTTCACGCCGGCCGCGTGGGCGATCGAATCCACCCGGGCCCCTTCGAAACCCCGGGCGGCGAACTCCCCCGCCGCGGCGTCCAGAATGGCCCCCCGGACGTCCCGATTCATGGGCCTCCGCACTTTCCTGACCGCGTCCTCCATGGCTCCTCCTACTCAACCGACCAGTTGGTCTAACCAACTAGTTATATAATTTAACTCCCGAGCCCTCACTTGTCAAGGCTCCGCGCTCCCCCGATTCGCCCCGTTCTTGAGGGACAAGGCTGGGCCGGGGGAGGCTTCCCGGCGCGGGTGGCGGGGCCCGGGGAGGCGGGTTGTCTCGGCACGGCCGTGGCCTCGGGGGCGTCTCTGCCCCGGCCTCTGGATGAAGAAGTGAGTAGGTAAGCAGGTGAGTTGGTGGGGGAAGGGGCCGTTTCGCGGTTCCTTTCCCTCTCTCCTGCCCCCTGGCCCGCGCCGGGGAGAGGGGTCACGCGGCGGGCGGGAACATCACCTTGAGCGCCAGGGGGAGGATCTCCACGGTGGCTGGCTCCGTCAGCGTCTTCAGGTTTCCATCCACGTGGATGTAGGTGGGCCGATCCACCGAGATCTCCAGAATGTCGGTCTTGAAGGTCTTGACTCCGCTGAGCATCTCCATGCGCCTCAGAAGCACCATGGGAAGCGCGACGAAGCGCTCCATGGGCCCGTAATCGCCCAGGAGGGTCACGTCCATCAGGCCGTCGTGGAGGTCGGCGTGGGGCGTGAGGAAGAAGCCGCCCCCGGCGCACTGCCCGTTCCCGAATTCCACCAGGACCCCCTTGCTCTGGAACTCCCAGTCGCGGCCCTTCAGTTTGAAGTGCGGGTTCTTGTACGTCGGGAGGTTCTTGAGGACCACCACCAGGTAGGAAAGGATGCCCGTCAGGGTCTTGACCTTCTGGTTGTCCGCCGTCACCTGGCCGTCGAAACCCACGCCCACGGTATTGAGGAACGTGTGGGGCCCGAACCGGCCCACGTCGATGGGCTTCATGATGCCGTCCCTCAGGGTGCGGATCGCGAGGTCCATTTTCCGGTAGACACCCAGGGCGCGCGCAAAGTCGTTTCCCGTTCCCGCGGGCAGGAGGGCCAGGGCCGAGTCGGTGCCGATGAGTCCTCGGCCCGTTTCGCTGACCGTGCCGTCCCCCCCCACGCAGGCCACCACGTCGTAGGAGGCGTTGGCCCCCTCCTGGGCCAGCCGCGTGGCGTCGTCCGGGCCCTCCGTCCGGACCACGTCGTACTTCAGTCCCATCTCGCGGCACCCCGCCTCGATGGCGGGAAGCGCCTTGAGCGCTTTCCCCCTGCCCGCCGCCGGATTCACGATGATGAGCGTCTTTTTCATGGAGACAAAGTACCACGAAGTGGAGAAGGAGAGGAGGGGGGCACGGTGAAGCGAAAGACGCGGTTCTTGGAATCCTGCGCCCTCCCCGCATCGGGCGGCGCCGGACGGCGTCTGCGGATCGGTCCTGCCGCGCCGGAGTTTCCGCTCCCGCCTACATTTTTTCGGGAACCGGGATGCCCAGCAGGGTTTCGAGGCCGCTCCGAAGAAGGCGCGCGAAGATCGCGACCGTGTAGAGCCGGGCGAACCGCTTCTTCGGATCCGCCTCCTGGAGCACGGGAAACTGGTGATAGTAGCCGTGGAAGGCCTGGGCCGCGTCGAAGTACTGGCGGGCCACGATGTTCAGGTCCAACCCGTCTACCGCGGTCCGCACCTGAATCGGCACCCGCAGGAAGAGGGAAACCAGCCCCCACCCCTCTTCGTCGAAATGGGCCACGGCCTCTCTGGCGGCGGACCGGTCCCGCGGATCGGGCACCTCCAGGCCCGCCTCCCGGGCCTTTCTGAGGATGTTCTCGGCGCGCACGCAGGCATACTGGAGATACGGCCCCGTGTCGCCCTCGAAGGCCAGCGCCTGGTCCAGGTCGAAGGGGATGATCACGTTTTTCCCATAACGCACCATGTAGTACCGGAGCGCCCCCACCGACAGGGCGCGGGAGCGTTCGCCCGCCTCGGCCTCGGACAGGCCGGGCTCCCGCTTCAGAATCTCCTCCCGGGCCCTTTCCTCCAGACGGTCCAGGAGATGGTTCGCCTGGAACCCCAGGCCTTTGCGGCCGGACATTTCCACAAAGGGCTTCTGGAGGTCCTCCTCGGAGACCTGGAGAGAAGCCCCGCGCGCCATTTCGGAGCGCACGAAAGCGGTGGAGAGCGCCACCATTTCGTAGGCGAAATGGATCGAGCGATCGGCCTGGGCCTCGTAGCCCATCTGCCGCAGGCCCTCCTTCACGATCTTCTGGAGGTAGGACTGGCGCACGTCGATGACGTTGTAGACGGCCTCCCCGCCGCCGAAAGAGGGGGCGCCGGGGTCGGACTTGGAAGCGTCGGTCCGCCACACCTCCCCGACGGGCGTCCGGAAGCGCCGGTAATGGAAGTCCCTGCCGAGAAGGCCGAACTTCCAGAGCTGGTACGCCATGTCCTTGCCGATGTAGGTGACGGTGCCGTTGGAGCGCACGATGACCTTGTCGGCGTCCGACAGGCCCTTGAACTCCTCCGATTCCTGGAGCGCCATGACCCAGCACCCGCGGTTCTTGTCCTCCGACTGGTCGGGAACCCGGTGGATGGCGCCCGAGGTCTTGAGCTTCTCGAAGCAGGCCTGCCAGAACCCGATCTTCAGGATGTCGCTCTCGTGGGGCAGGACCTGGTAGGTGACCCCGAGCCTCGCCATGGTGGCCAGGTGGCACCGGACCATTTCTTCCGCCACCAGGGCGGCCATCTCCGCCGTCGGGTTGTTCCCCTCCTCCATCTGGTGGAGGGTCTCGTATCGGGCCTTCTTGTTCTCCTCGGAGGCCTCGTACCAGGGAGCCACGCGGGCGTAGAGGTCCCAGCAGAAGGAATCGAAGGGGACGTCGAGGGAGCCCGCCAGGGCCGCCTTCAAGCGCATGAGGTCCCATCCGAGGATCCGCTGGAAGCCCACGACCACGTCGGCCACCTGGACGCCCGTGTCATCGATGTAGTTCTGCACCTCCACCCGGCGGCCCAGGTACTGGAGGCAGCGCACGAGCGTGTCTCCCAGCACGGCGTTGCGCAGGTGCCCCACGTGCGCGGCCTTGTTGGGATTGATGTTGGTGTGCTCCACGATGACCTTGTCGCCCGAGGTGTAGGGGAGGAATTTCCCGGAAAGCAGGCGGTCCACGGCGTCCGCCCGGTCCAGGTACAGGTTGAGGTACCCCCCGGCCGCACGGATCTCCCGGACACCGGTGAGGGTGGCCGGCGCGAGCTCCCGCGCCAGATCCGCCGGGTTGCGCCGGAGGGACTTGGCCAGCGCGAAGGCCACCGGCGAGGCCGCGTCGCCCATTTCGGGCCTGGGAGGGAAGGTGATGGGGATCCGGTCAGGCCGCCAGGCCGTTCCGAGCCGGTCCCGGATGGCATCCGCCAGTTCTTCCTGCCATATCGCGAGGGCTGTCAGCATGGCTCAGAATTAAAGCACACGCGGGGGCCCCGCGGAAAGGGGCCCTCCCTGCGTTCCCAGGTCCTTTCGATGGAGGGCTGGGTGGGGAAGCGTCGCGGAGGGCGAGGGGCGGGCGGCGATGGTCCCTCTACCATCTTCCCCTGCTCCCCTGCTCCCTTACTGCTCCGACGCCAATAGGGTTGACGCTCCGCAAAGGGCAGCTTCGAAGCGGGGATGGGAGAGCAGCGAGGCCAATGCCGCGGGGCTCCTTACGATACCAGCCCGCCGCGGTGGGCTTTGCCCGGCCGAGCGCCGAGAGGGAAGGGGCCAACCCCTTCCCTCTCGGATGAGTACTCCCCTACTCCCCCACTCCCCTACTCACCTACTCCCCTACTCACCTACTCCCTTACTCACTTACCTGATTACTCCCCGTCCAGATGACAGCCCATGTTCCAGCCGTCGCAGAACACTCGCCCCCGGGTGAAGCGGAACAGGCTCACGGAGGCGTTGTCCGTGGCGAAGTACCTCGCGCGCTGGGGCGGGATCCCCATGACGCGGGAGAGGACCATCCGGTTGAGGAGCCCGTGGGCCACGAGAAGGACGTGGTCGGCCGCCGCGAGTTCCTCAGCCCGGGCCTCGAAGAAGCGGTCCACCCGCTCCCGAACGTCCTGGACCGACTCCCCTCCCGGAATCCGAAAGACCGGGTCGTCCATCCAGGCGTCATAGGCCTCCGGTTCGGCCCTCCTCAATTCGTCGATGGAGCGCCCCTCCCACTCCCCGCAGTGCATCTCCCGCAGGAGCGGATCCACCACCAACCTGGGAACCCCGAGACGCTCCTGGACGGTTCGGGCCGTCTCCCGCGCCCGGCCCAGGTCGGAGGTGTAGGCCACGGGAAAGGTCGCCCCCCTCGAGGCGAGGGCCACCGCGAGGGCCGCGGCCTGGGATCTCCCCCTTTCGGACAGGGGCACGTCCACGGATCCCTGGACGCGGTTGTCGGAGTTCCATTCGGTCTCACCGTGGCGGACGAGCACGAGGAGTTTCATGGGGCGAGGTCCTCTGAAGGGTAAGGGGGAGAAAGGCCCCGCCGAGCCGGCCTCAGGAGACCTTGGCGTTCCATTCGGCCAGGACGTCCCGGAAGCGCTCGGCGAGGTGGCGCTGGGACTCGGGCCCTTCCAGGTGGGCCGCCTGGCTGAGGATCTCCTGGCACATGGTCTGAACGGCCTCCGTGCCCCGGCCGCTCTCGAGGTCGGACTTGGCGCGCCGGTAGGCCCGGAGGATCACGCTCCACCCCACCTCTCCCATGGCGATCTGGGCCTCTTCCCTCAACTTCCGGAGGAGGCCGTGGAGTTCTTTCCGGAGGTCGTCCGAATCCACCGCGACGCCGTTCTCCACGGCGCTCATGGCCGCGTTCTCCCCGGAAGGCCCGGCGGGTTCGAGAGCCGGCTCCTCCAGGGTGATGAGCCCCATGGTGACGAGCCCGTACAGAAGCTTGGCCACCTCGAAGGCGGGGAGATTCACGCGGCGGGCGATTTCCGAGATCCCGGTCTTTCCGTCGATCTTGCTCAGGACCAGCCACTCCTGCGTGTTGAGGTTGATCTGGCCCTGCTTGCCCTCGGGCACCTGGAAGCGCGGCACGTGGTCCAGGGACGGGATCTTCTTGTTGAGGACCCGCCACTCATCCATTCGGCGGGCCGCCTCCATGAGGAGGTTGGTGTTGTTCTTGGTGACGGTGCGCTCGGGCGGCACCTCTCCCGGGAGAAACCGGAAGCTCCCCTCGCCCCAGGTGGCCAGAGCATACACCGCCTCTTCGCCGCTCAGGTCCCCGAGGGTGGCGTGGACGATCCGTCCGGCCTCCAGGTAGATGAGGCCCTCCTCCCGGCCCTTCACGAGCTGGAAGGCGCCCGTCTTCCCCGAAACCGCGACGAGTTGGATGACATCCGGGAGGTGCAACTCCCTCAGGGAGCCCTGAAAGGTCATGGATGCCGTCCCGTTTCCCCGACACCGCCGAACGTACTCACCGTGAAGGCCCCGCCTCTCTCATCTGTAAAGGTATGTGAATCTAACACAAGGCCTTGGGCGAGTCAAAGGTAGAACCGCGGCGGACGCTTCCGTCCCGGAAGTGAGCGATTTCACCCCAGCGGGAGGGAAAGGGATCGCCGCGGCCCTTGGCGGACGGATCGGGAGCAAATGGGCTAGGCGGGATTCTCCTCGGCATCCTGCCGGCGGCGCCTCTCGCGGTACCAGGACAGGATCAGCCAGCCGCCCGCCGCCATGAGGCCGAGGGGCCAGAATTCCAGGAGCCAAGACAGGTCCACGTCGAAGTAGATCTGGAGACTCGCCGCCGCGCCAAGGACGAAGAGGAGCACTCCGGCGGCGAGACCTCCCTGGCCGGCCTTGGGCAGGGCCGGAAGATCTTCCAGTCCCAGGTCCTGGGCGTACCCGTAGTTGATGAGCTGAGCCTGGCGGTAGGAGTCCAGGACGTTGAAGATCCAGGCGAAGGCCACCACGAACCCGAGGACCGGGTGCTCCCCCTCGGAGCCGATGGCCAGGAGCGTCGCGACGACGGCGAAGAAGAGGGCGCCCCGAAGGTAGAGCCCGTTGTACAGGTTCCCCACCCCGGGGAAGAGGGCGAGGAGCCCGGCCAGCAGGGGCTTCTTCAGAAGGGGCGGGCGGTCCGGGGCGGTCGGGGCCTTCACCTCGGGAAGGGCGGAATCAGCGGGTCGGGCGGCTTCCATCGGGGTTCTCCTTCCTGTCTTCTGCGGATGGCCGGACGGGCTTTCCCGCGCCGGCTGGGGGAGGTTGAACGGAGGCGGGAGGCTCTTCCGCGGGACCGGCCAGACGTCCCAAGGCCCTTCTCAAGGTCCCGTTGGCGGCCACGCACCCCCTGAGGATTGTGGCCCCGGCTCCGAGGATCGTGTCCGTCCCGCGCTGGCTGGCGTCCGAGAGGAGGCCTCCGCCCGCTCCCCATGCCCACGCGAGAACGGGGGGCCACTCTTCCCGACGGAGCCGGACCCTATCGCCGAGGCCGAGGGTGAGAAAGGCCGCAAAGAGGAGGCTCGCGGCCACGGTTTCCCGCGTGCGGACCGGGGGAGCGGGCGGCCGGCGTCTGCCCGCGCCGTCGAAGGGGATCCGGATCAGGGAGGCCTTCAGGCCCGGCGGGAGGGGGATCTGGGGATGGGGACCGGAAACGCCGGACCTCCAGTCCGGAACGGGCCTTGCCGGGACCTCACGGAGCCGGGCCCGCAGGGCGGGGGAAAGGGGCAGGTCCGCGCCCGCCCTGCGCAGGCTCCCTACGTCGGCGGCCCAGCGGGCGCACGCGGCGCACTCGAGGCCGTGGCCACCGGTTTCTCCCGGCGCCAGCCCCTCCCGGTAGGCGCGGCAAGAGGGGTTCAACACGGCGGTCCCCCTTTCGTGGCCCGCGGTGCGGCTCTCGGGCTTTCCTTGTCGAGGCCCAGCCGCCCGCGCACGAGTTCCGTCAGGTGCTGGCGTCCTCGGAACAGCCTCGACTTGACCGTTCCGAGCGGAACGTCCAGGTACGCCGAGGCCTCCTCATGGGAGAGCCCCTGGAGATCGCACAGGAGCACCGCCTCGGCGTGCTCTTCCGGGATGTCGGCCAGGGCTCCGTACACCGCCTCGAGGTATTGCTTTTGAAGGGCTTCGGCCTCGAAGTCCCGCCCTGCCGGGATCTGGTCCAGGACGGCCCCGGCCACCTGGCGCCAGCGCCGCTCCCTGCGGGCGCGGCGGTAATGGTCGATGCAGAGGTTGCGGGAGAGCCGCAGGGCCCAGCCCAGAAAGGGGACTTCCCCGCGGTAGCTGCGGAGGTTCTGGTAGAGTCGGACGAAGATCTCCTGGGTGAGATCCTCCGCCTCCTCCCGGTTTCCCGTGAACTGGAAGGCCAGGTTGAAGAGGCGCCGGCCGTGCCGGTCCACGAGGTCCGCCCAGGCGTCTTCGTGCCCCGCGGCCGCGCGCCGCGCGAGAAACAGGTCCGGCGAGGGCGTCGCGCTCTCCATCGTTCCTCCACACCCTCACATGACGACGGAAGGGGAAAAAAGGTTCCCGGGGCCACTTGGTGCAAGCCCTTCCGAAGCCCCGGAGGAGTAGCCCCTCGTCTCTCCTTGTGGCATGATGGGAGCCACTTCGCAAGGGGGATTTGGGTCACAGAAGAGGATGAAGGAGGGGGCGCGATGATCCGAGCTTGGTTCGCGGCTTTCGCTACGCTGGCCTGGGTGGCTTCCTACGCGGTGGACATGACCTGGAACCGGGCCATCCAGAAGGGGTCCTCCCCCGACCTGTTGAAATCCTACCGCTTCCTCACGGAGCCACAACCCCTGGCGCGGGAGGCCATCGAGGGCCTGACCATCGCGAGGCCCGCCTTCAAGGCATCGCTTGGCCCCGGGACGCTGTTCGGGGAGGACCGCTCCACGGGCCAGCCGGGGGGACTCTACTTCGAGGGCGATGCGAGGATAGATTTCTCGGTCTCGGACCCCGTCGAGCGGGAACACCTGAAGATGTTCATCGGCCGTGAGGCCCTGTCGGGGCAGCCGGTGGAGAGCCTCTTCATCCTGCCCCTGGGTCCGTGCCCGGATCTTCCGCTCCCTGGAGTGGGCGGGTACTCCATGGAAGGGCAAGCGGACTACCGGAGGTACAAGAACGCCTTCCACGCGGGTGGCATGTCCTGGCTCGACACCGTCTTGAATCGCGCCCTGCACGGAGAGGGAGACGTGGCCGTCCTCTTCCGGATGGACGGGGACGTCTGGGCGTACGTGCTCGATTCCAACGAGACCGAGGAAGTGTCCCTGCGGCGCCTTGGCCACCCTCCCCATGTGGAGGCGTGGTGGTGGGACGCGGCGGTCAGCCTCCACCGGAACGCCGCCGGAGCCCTCACTCCGCTGCAGACGCCCTCGGAGGTCGGGGCCAAGTTCCCTGCCGATGTTCGCCGAATCGAGGCTTCGATGGTTCTGGACGGCTCCTGTGAGGCGATGGATGGGACCCTCGTGCGCATCCACATGAAGCTCCTCCGGCCCGTCCGCTCTCTGCTGTTCACGTGCAGTCCGCGCCTGGAGATTTCCCGGTTGAATCTCGCGGGCGGCGCCGAAGTCCCCTTCATCAAGGAAGCCTTTTCGAAGAAAGACTTCTACCACGAGTCGCACCTCCTGGTGGGTCTCCCGGAAGGAACCCCAGAAGACTTGACTCTGGAAGTCCGGTACACGGCCGAACTCTGCTTCTCCGAGTTCGGGATCGTGGCCCTGCACGACGATTCGGGGTGGTTCCCCTCACTCTCCGATGCCGACGGGTTTACCTTCGGGTTCTCCGCCGACGTCCCCAAGAACTACGAATGCCTGGGAGTGGGAGACCTGACCGACCACCGCGTTCAGGGCGAGAGGGAGGTCTTCACCTACGACATGCCGGAAAAGGTGCGCCTCGCCAGTTTCCTCTTCGGCAAGTTCAAGCATTCCAAGAGAACCGCCGCGGGAATCGAGGTGGACGTGGCGTTGCCCGATAACGCCAACACGACCTACATCACGCGCAACCGGGACGAGGTGGCGGATGAGATCGCCGACGCCTTGGAGCGGTACACGAAGATGTTCGGACCCATTCCCTACAAGACGCTCAAGGCGGGCCTCACCAGCGGCTACACGAACCTGGGCTTCCCCTCCATGATCATGCTCTCGTACGGTGTGTTCAACAGGTCCGGCTCCTCGTGGCCCGAGCAGGTCGTGGCTCACGAGGTGGCCCACCAGTGGTGGTACAACCAAGTGGCGCCCCTCACCTATCGGGATGCATGGATCTCCGAATCCATGGCCGAGTACGCCTCCCTGGTGTGTCTGAGGGAGCGCTCCGGCATGGACACGATGAAGAAGTATCTCTCCCACGATTTTCACACCTTTACGAAGCTTTCCGACGTTCTCAAGAAACCTTACATCTCCTTTGGCCCCATCAGCCTGGGGCCCCGTCTGTACACGACGCTGGATCCCGATTCGGCTTACGGGGCCGTCGTCTACTACAAGGGAGCCTGGACCTTGCTCAACCTCTCCAAGATGGCCTGCTTTACTCCTGGGGGCGAGGGGTCCTTCAACGAGGCCCTCAAGGACCTCGTGACGCATTCCAAAGGCAAGCTCCTCTCCACCCGGGACGTGCAGGAGGCCTTCGAGCGCCACCTGAAGGTCCAGTTGGGCTGGTACTTCAATCAATGGCTCCACAGCAGCGTCCTGCCCAAGGTCAAGGTCACCACCAAGGTGGAGGGGGACAAGCTCGTGGTCCAAGGCAGCCAGGATTCGAAGCTCACCCTGCCCATCCCCATCCAGACCGCGGAAGGGAAGAAGAAGGTTCGGGAGTACCTGTTCTTTCTCAAGCCCGAAGGGTCCCGCCAGGAATTCCCTCTGGCCTTCAAGCCGGACCTCGTGCTCGTGGATACGAACCGTACCTGCCTGGCCGACTACCAGTAGCAGGGTCGACCTCCGCCATCCATCGCGCCGGAAGTCCCATCAGGCACTTGGCACGCCCCCGCGGACCCACCGCAAGGAGCGTGCGGGCCCGAGGCGAGGCACGGCGGGGGGCCTCATCCGCTAGAAGCTCCAGGTCAGGGCGAGGCGGAAGGAGCGGGGCGCGGAGGGCGTGAAGTAGTCGGTCATCCCGTTCGTGATGCCGCGTCCGGAGTACGTCTTGTCCAGGAAGTTGTACGCCCCCGCCTCGACCGTGAGCGCCCGGTGCGCCCACCGGGCGGAAAGGTCCGCCACGGCATGGCCGGGGAGGGGAGTTCGTTGATTGGTGAGGTCGTTGTCGAGGAGCTGGGGGCCCACCCAGGTGGCCGCCAGGCGCACGGTCCATTCGCCGCCATTCCACTGGAGGCCCGCCGTGCCCTGGGCCCTCGGGACCATGGGCAGGCGCTTTCCGGCGTAGGGCCCCGCGGTCACCTCGGCGTCCTGGTAGGAACCCGAGGCGAAGGCGCGGAAGCCGGCGGGGAGGGGCCACTCCGCCTCGGCCTCCACGCCTCGCCGGAAGGAGCGGCCCACGTTCCGGTTCTGGCCGATGAACCACTGGGGGTTCGTCAGGACGAAGACCACCTCGTCGCGCATCTCCATCCGGTACACGGTCACCTTGAAGCGGCGCCCCTGGGAGAGGTACCGCCATCCCGCCTCCCAATCGGAGGAACGGGTGGACTCGAGGTCGGGATTGGAGGAGAAGCCGGGATAGGCGAAGAGGTCCACCACCGAGGGGATGCGGTATCCCTGAGAGCGGGTCAGAAAGGCCGAGGAGGCCTCCCCCGTCCGGTAGAGGAGCCCCGCCCGCCACGTGGTCTCCCGGAAGGTCCGGCGGACGTCGTTGGACGGAGCGCGCCGGTCGGTGTAGTCGTAGCGGGCCCTGTCCGTCCGGACTCCGCAGAGGGCCTGCCACGCTCCACGGGCCGCCTCGGCCTGGGCGTAGACCCCCTCTGACCGCTGGCGGGTCCTCGTGTCCGAAGCCGGCGAAGGGTTCTTTCCGAAGATGTCCGTGAAGGACCCGCGGCCTTCGAAGGTGCCCCGCGAAAGTTCGGCGCCCCCGCTGAAGGAAAAGGCCGCCTCGCCCCAGCTCGCGGACCGCGAGGCCTGGACCGTGGCCCCTCTCAGCCGCTCGCGGCCCGAAGCGAGGAAGCCGGAGCCGAATCGGCCCGTCGTGAGGGTGTCCCGGTCGTGGAACCGGCCGTACGCCTGCCCGGCCACGCTCCACCCGCCCGCCTTCCCCCGGTACCCGAGGGCCGCCAGTCGGTGGCGTCCCCGCGTGCCGTCGTACAGGTTGAAGGGGGTCTGCTCCCGGTCCCGGCTCAGCTCTTCCCCCGTCAGGGCGCCCGGGGCGCTTTGGGCTCCCCCGGAGTACTTGAGGAGCAGGGAAAACTCGTGCTCATCCCAGGGCTGGACGTTCAGGCGAAGGATCCCGTCGTCGAGGCGGTGGCCGTCGTTCTGGCGCCAGCCCTGCTCGCCCCGGCGGGAGCCCGCCGCGTAGAGTTCCACCGGACCCCGGCTTCCCGAGGCGCGCACCAGGGTCTCCCAGGCCCCGAAGGACCCCGCCCCCGCCGTAAGATCCAGGCGGGGGAAGCCGGGCCGGCGCCGCGTGATGACGTTCACGACCCCCGCCAGAGCACCCCCGCCGTACAGGGGCGCCGCCGCTCCGGAGTAGACTTCGATGCGCTCCACGTCCCCGACCGGGATCAGGTCCCACCGGACGGCGTTGTCCTGGAGGTCGTTCAGCCGCACGCCGTCGAGGAAGATGGCCAGGCTCGTCCCCTGCGGAAAGCCGCGCACGTCCACCGTGCTCTCGGCGGCGTTCCCCGTCTGGTTGTGCAGGGTGACGCCGGGGATCTGGGACAGGACTTCCTGGAGGGTGCGCGCTCCCGAGGCCTCGATGGCCTCCCGGGAAACGACCACCACGGGGGCCGCCGTGTCGAGGATCTGCCTCTCCTCCCCGGGAAGCCGCTCCCCGTACACGGTGATCTCCGTCTGGTAGTTCTCCAACAACCGAGAAGGCTGTTGGGCCGCCGCCCAGAGCCCGCCCAGAAGAAGAGCCGCCGCGATTCCCCTCCGTCCCGCCATGGTCTGTTCTCCTTCCGCGCTTCTCGCGCCGGATCTGGGCCCGGGCGTCCCCGGGCGGTTCGTGGTCATGCGTTGATCCTGGGATACCAGCAGGTCACCCCTTCCACCTCCATCCCCGCGAAGGGCACGCCGAAGGCCCGTTCAAGGAGGAGCCCCTGGGCCTCTTCCGCCTCGGGGAAGGGCTTCAGAACCCCGTCCCCGTTCAGAATGAGCAGACGGTGGCCGAAGAGGAGGGAGAGGGTGATGTCGTGGGTGGCCAGGAGGACGGCCCGGCCCCTCCCGGCCAGGGACTTGAGGAGCCGGAAGAGGGCGATCTGCCCGCTCAGGTCCAGGTGGCTAGCGGGCTCGTCCAAGACCAGGACCGGCGTGTCCTGAACCAGTGCGCGGCCCAGGGCCACCCGCTGGGCCTCCCCGCCCGAGAGGGCTCCCGCCCGTCGAAACCAGACCTCTCCAAGACTCAGCAGGTCCTTCACCTCCCCGAGCCTTTCCTGGAGCGGCCTCGGCGCCGGAGGCCTTTCGCGGTGGGGATAGTCCCCCAGGGCCACCAGGTCCGCGACGGTCCATTCGGGCGGGAGCACGGGGCTCTGGGGAACGTAGGCCAGGCGCTTGGCCCGTTCCAGCCGGTGCCACGCCGGGACAAGACGGCCGTCGAGGAGAACACGCCCCCCCTGCGGGGCCAGGACCCCGGCGGCCACCCGGAGGAGGGTGCTCTTTCCCGAACCGTTCGGACCCGCCACGGCCGCCACCTCCCCGGCCGCCACCTCCAACGAACACCCCCTCAGGACGTCGGGGCGTTCCGCATACCCGTGGCGGACCTCTTCCAGGCGGATCACGGCCAGGCCCTCCGGGTGGAGCGGACCAGGAGGTACAGGAAGAGCGGCGCGCCCACGAGGGTCGTGTAGACCCCCACGGGCAGGAACCACACGCCGGACAGGGCCTTTCCCACGGCGTGGGCGGCAAGCAGAAACGAGGCTCCGAGAAGGAAGGACGCGGGCACGAGCGCGCGGTGGCGGTGGCCCGCCAGAAGGCGCGCCACGTGGGGGACCACCAGCCCCACGAATCCCAGCATTCCGCACAGCGCCACGGAGGCCGATGCGAGGAGGGTGGCGAGAACGAGGGCCTCCCGCCGCACCTTGCGCACGGCCAGGCCCAGGGAGGTTGCCTCCTCGTCCGTGAGCAACAAGAGGTCCAGCCCCCGGCCTGCCCGGGAGAAGCGGACGAAAGCGTACGCGGCCGGAGGGGCGAGCAGGACGGGGGCCACCCAGGGGGGGGTGGGGACGAAGCCCACGAGGTAGGCCGTTACGGTGGCGATTTCGGAGGGCGAGAGCCAGACGGTGAGGAGGCGCGCCCCCGCGGCGAAGGCCGTGTTGGCGATCACGCCGCAGAGCAGGAGGGACTCGGTCCGCCCCTCGGAGAGACGCATCAGAACCACCAGCGTCGCCATGCCTCCGGCGAAGGCCGCCCCGGCCTGGAGGCCGAGGCCCATCATGGCGGCGGTGCCCGCGCTCAACAAGAGGACGAGGACCGTCGCGAAGGTGGCGCCGCCCGCCACGCCCAGCACGTAGGGGTCGGCCAGGGGGTTCCGGAGAACCAGTTGGTAGAGGAGCCCGGAGAGGCCCAGGCTCCCGCCCACGAGGAGCGCCACGGCGGCCTCCGGCACCCGCACGTGGACCAGAATGCGCGCGGACTCCGCCCCCCCGCCGGGAAGGGAAAGCCCCAGGGCCAGCGCCAGGGAAACCGCCAGGGCGCAGGCCGAGAGGGCGAGCGCGAAGCCTTCCCGGCGGTTCACGGGGCGCCCCCCGCCCTGCGCTGCCGGGCCAGCCGTTCCACGGCCTCCACGGACCCGGGACCGGGCCGGACCAGAAGGTCCGCAGGCACCGGAATGGCCCGGGCCGTACGGCCCGAAGCCTCTTGGAGCCGTTCGAGAAAGCGGCGGACGGCCTCCGGGGACATCTCGCCCTCGGGGAACACGACGGCATCCGGCGCCGCCGCCGCCGCATCCTCAAGAGAGACGACGGGATAACCCTCGCCGCGGCCTCCGAGGGCGTTCTCGAAGCCGGCCGCCTTCAGGACCCCCGTCAAGAAGCTCGGGCCGCCCGCCACCACGAGAGGATTCAGACCCACCACCGCGAGGGCGCGCTCGGGGGGACCGGGGGGGAGCCTCCGGCCTGCCGCCCTCACCCGCGCCCGATACGCCTCCGCCAGCCTCCGGCCGTCCCCCGCCCGGCCCGTGCGCCTTCCCACCGATTCCACCGCCGAGAACACGTCCTCCAGGCTCTCCATCTGGTAGGCGTAGACCGGGATCCCGAAGCGTTCCAGGCTCGCGAGGGCCGAGGGCGTCTGCATGCCGGTGACCGTGAAGCACGCCGAGGGCCTCAGCGCCACAACGGCCTCCACGTCCAGGCGCTCCCAGGAAGCCACACGGGGAAGGGAGGCCGCCTCCGGGGGGCGGTCCGCCGGCTCGCAGACGCCCGCCACCTGCTGGCCCGCCCCGATCGCGAAGAGGATCTCCGTCATGCTGGGGGCCAGGCTCACCCATCGGGTGGAGCCGGCGGGAGTTCCGCCGCCTGGGGCGCAGGCCAGGAGCAGGGCCAGAAGCGCCGGGAGGAGGCGCGCGGCGAGAGCCCCGAGGGGCGATCTCCCCGTGGACGGGTTTTGCGGCGGGACCGGATCGGAAAACGAATGCGCGCGCCTCATGGGACCTTCCCTTCAATCCGGGGGGTCCCGGGGCGCGCGGCGAGGCCCCCTCCCGAGAGGGAACCCAACGTGCGTCCTGGAGGCAGGTCTCCTGGCTCGCGGGTCTTCCTACTCGCGGCGCCTTCCCACCCTCACGCGGGCAGTGGCGTCGTGCCGCTTTCGTCGCCGCTCACAGTGGCTGGGCCGCGGCCGATTTTCACGGCCTTCCCTTTTCACCCCGGAGGGGCACCTCGGACGGAGGATGTGGGGCTCGCGGGGGGGGCCTCGGTGGCGGGATCGTCCCGCCGCCTCTCCCGCGTCCCCGGCTTCGTCAGTCCGCTTCCTCCTCGAACTCGTTCTTCAGGCTCAGGCGCATGCAGGCGGCGGCGTGCATCTGGAGGGCCGCCTTCTTGGCCTCCTGGAGGGCCGCCAGACGCTCCTTGACCTTGGCCAGCTCGTCCTCGATCTGGGCGTCGATCTCCTTGATCTCTTCCTTCGTCTGCTTGTGCGCGTCCTCGTAGAACTTCTTCTGCTTGTCGGTCAGGGTCACGGCCACCTCCATCCCTCTTCTTCGCTACGGGCTCTGGATCTTGAAGACCACAGGATAGGTCAACGTCGTCTTGACGGGCACCCCGTCCTTGATGGCCGGGGAGTACTTGGTTTGCAGGGCCGCCTGGACGCAGGCGTCGTTGAGGCCGTAGTCGGGGGTCAGCCCGCGCACCACCTTGGCGGCGGTCACGTCACCCGTTTCGGAAATCGAGACCTCCACGTACACCGTTCCCTGGACTTTGTTCTGCCTTGCCATGGGCGTGTAGGCCACCGGCACCTTCTTGGTTTCGCGCGGCTTCACGTCCACGGCCCAGAGGTCCACGAAGTCGCCGGCCTTGATCTTCCCGGCCTGGGCGGCCCGCTCGGCCTCCTCTTCCTGAGCCTTACGGGCGGCCTCCTCCTGGGCCTTGCGCGCGGCCTCCGCCTCGGCGGCCTTTCTCGCCGCCTCCTGGTCCGCGGCGGCCTTCGCCTGCTCGAATTGGGTCTTGACCTGTCCCGCGAGGGTCACCGCCTGCCTGGCCCCATCCTCGGCGGCCTTGAACTCCTCGGGCGTCTTCGCCCGCCGCATGAGGTTCTGGATGTTCTGCTGGCTCTGCTTGAGCGAGGCGAGGGAATCGGCCACGTACTGACCGGCCCCGGCCTGCTCCAGGTCGGACACGGCCTTGTTGAAGGCGTTCACGGCGCCCGTGGCGCTCCGGCGAGCCGCGGCGATCTCGGCTTCCGTGGCGGGGGGCGCTCCGGCGGCTGGGGTCGCCGGGACGGGGGTCGCCACCACGGGCGGCGGGGCCGCCGGCTGGGTGGCCGGGGAGGCGCCGGAGGGCCCGGGCTGGGCGGCCGCTGCCGGGCTTCCCGTCGGTTCGGGCACGGGCGGGGCGGCGGGCTTCTTCCCGCGGAGAGCGAAGAACCCGACGACAACGACCAGGATGGCCGCGGCCACCCCTCCGCCGATGAGGAGGTTCTTGTTCATCCCGCCGGAGGGCTTCTCCACCACGTCCCCGAACATCCGGCTTCCCGTCGTCTCGTCGAGGCTCTTGGCGGGCGTGGGCGGTGCCGCCGGGGCCGGCTTCGGCTCCGCGGGAGCGGGGGCCGGCTTGGGTTCGGACGGGACCGCCTTGGGGGCCGGGACGGCCTTGGGGGGCTCCTCGGCCTTGACGGGCGCCGGCGGAGGCTCGGGAGCCGGCGCCTTGTCCTTTTTCAGGGGGGCCGGCCGGCCGCGCTGGGACTTGGGGATCTTCCCTCCCCGGGCGCTCTTGCCCTCCTGGGCCTCGGGCTCCTTCTTGAGGTTGTCGAGGATCTCCCGCTTGTAGACGTCCGGGAAGAACCCGTTCAGGAAGGCCGCGGCGTCGTAGGCCGAGGGAAGGGTCTCCCACTCGTCGTACGCGAACCGCTCCAGGTCGGCCATCATGGCCTGGCACGAGGGGTACCGCTCCTCGGTGGTCTTGCCCAGGGCCTTCAGCACGATGCGCTCGAGCTCTTCGGGCAAGTCCTCGCGGTACTTCTGCGGGGGCTCCACCTTGGCCTCACGGACCTTTTCCAGGATGCTCATTTCGGAATCGCCGTAGAAGAGCTTGCGGCCCGTGAGCATCTCCCACATCACCACGCCGAGCGCGAAAATGTCGGCCTGGTGGTTGATGGTCTTGCCCCAGGCCTGCTCCGGGGACATGTAGAGGAGCTTCCCCTTGAGCGCGCCGGACTGCGTGTGGCTCGCCTTGGAGGCGGCCTTGGCGATCCCGAAGTCCACCAGCTTGGCCTCGCCGGTGGTGGAGATGATGATGTTCTGCGGGGACACGTCCCGGTGGACCAGGTCCATGGGCTTTCCGTCCACGTCCTTGGCGGTGTGGGCGTAATGGAGAGCCGCGCAGACCCTCTGGGCGATGAACACGGCCACCCGGTAGGGCATCCGGGCCTGATGGTTGTCGAGCTCCTTGAGGATGGTGCGGAGGTCGCGCCCGTCCACGTACTCCATCGCGATGAAGTAGGAGTCCTCGAGCTTGCCCAGATCGTAAATGTGGCCGATGTTGGGATGGTTGAGCTGGGCCGCCAGCTTGGCCTCGTCCGTGAACATCGTCACAAACTCCTGGTTGGCGGCGAGGTGGGGAAGGATCCGCTTGATGGCCACGATCCGCTTGAAGCCTTCCAGCCCGTTCTGGCGGGCCTTGAAGAGCTCGGCCATGCCGCCCACGGCGATCTTGTCCATGAGGATGTAGTTTCCGAAGGCCACGCCTTCCTGGGCGGGGGGCTTGGGCGCCTCCTTCTGCGGCTCGGGCGGGGGGGCGGCCTTGGCGGGCTCGGCGGGCGCAGGCTTGGCGGTCTCCTTGGGCGGCGCTGGGGGCACGGGGGCCGGAGGCTTGGGAGGCTCTGCGGGTGTAGGTTTGGGCTCTTCCCTTGGAGGGGCGGAGGGCGGAGCGGTCGAGGCCGCCCGGGGCGGC
>JBFMHB010000018.1 GCA_040752915.1 Acidobacteriota bacterium | reverse complement strand
CCCTGTGGGCCATCCTGGAGCTGGCCCGAAATCTCGATCGCCCTTCGCGCATCGTCACGATCTTTCCCGACGGCGCCTCACGCTACCTGAGCACCATCTTCAACGACGACTGGATGCGGGAGCGCGGATTCCTTTGATCCGGCGCTCCGGCGGACCGCATGGGCCCCTCCGGTGCCGGGACGAGGCGCCGGGCGAAGAGGGCGCGCTCCATGTGCGCCGCCGCCCGCGCCTCTCCGCCACGCGCGGGCGGATGGCCGCGGACGGAGGCGCGGGCGCGCCCGGGCCCGGGGCCGAGCGGTTGCCTGTGCGGGGCGGGCCTGCGTAGAATGGTCCCGGAGGTCGGAATGGGTCCGAGGCTGAAGAGTTGCCGGCGCTCTCCGGGCCGGCGGGAGCCGAAGCGTTGACCTCCGAAGCCCCTCTCATGTGCGATCTCGTGGTCTTGGGCTCGGGCATCGCCGGGCTCCGAGGGGCGGTGGAAGCCGCCCGGGCGGGTTGGCGCGTCATCGTGGTCACGAAAGACCTTCCCAGGGAATCCAACACCGAATACGCCCAGGGCGGAATCGCCGTTCCCCTTCCCGATCCGGAGGATCGGGAGCGCCACCTCGCCGACACCCTGGCGGCGGGGGACGGCCTGTGCGATGAGTCGGCCGTCCGCGTCCTGGTGGAAGACGGGCGCGACCGGGTGGAGGAGCTCATTGCCTGGGGCGCCGAGTTTGACCGGAAGGCCGGGGAACTTCACTACACCCGCGAGGCGGCTCACAGCCGGAGCCGCATTCTCCACTCCCACGGCGACGCCACGGGCCAGGAACTGGAGCGGGTCCTGACGGCGGCGGCCGGGCGGGAAGAGAACATCCGCGTTCTCCCTTTTCACACGGGCATCGCGCTCATCCTCGAGGAGGGGAGGTGCCGGGGCGTGTGGATCCTGGACGAAAGCGAAAACCGCGGGCGGCCCGTACTCGGCCGGGCCGTCCTGATCGCGACGGGGGGCATCGGGCGTCTGTATCAGCAGTCCACGAACCCAGCCGTGGCGACGGGGGACGGCATGGCCATGGCCCTTCGAGCGGGGGCCGTCATGGCCAACCTGGAATTCGTCCAGTTCCACCCTACGGCCCTGTTCCTACCCGGCGCGCCGCGGTTTCTGCTTTCGGAAAGCATGCGGGGAGAAGGGGCGGTCCTGAGGAACGCGGACGGCAAGCGCTTCGCCCACAAGTACCACCCGGAGGGAGAACTGGCCCCACGGGACGTGGTCACGAGGGCCATCGTCTCCGAAATCCAGGCCCAAAAAGGGCGCCCCGTGACGCTCGACCTGACCCACCTGCCCCCGGATTTCGTCCGAAAGCGCTTTCCCACGATCCACTCCACCTGCCTCCGGTACGGATTGGACATCACCCGCCGCCTCATCCCCGTCTATCCCGCCGCCCACTACATGATGGGCGGGATCGAGACCGATCGGGAGGGGCGCACCTCCCTTCCCGGCTGCTACGCCGCAGGGGAGGCGGCCTGCACGGGTGTCCACGGTGCCAACCGTCTGGCCAGCAACTCCCTCCTGGAAGGGCTCGTCTTCGGGACCCGGGCGGCCCGCGCCGCCCTTCGGGACCGCCCCGAGGCCCCGGAGGAACGCGAGGTGCCGCCCCTGAGGCTGTCGGGGTGCGCCGACCTGGAAATCGTCAACGCTTTGAGGAAGCGGTGCGGGGCGGTCATGTGGGAAGGCGTGGGCATCATCCGCGCGGCCCGCGGCCTGAGGGCCGCCCGGCTGGAGCTTGAAGGCATCCGCAGAAACCTCCGGGACGGGTGCTTTCACCGCAGGGTCTTGGAAACCGCCAACATGGCCCTCTTGGGGGACGCCATCGCCGCCTCCGCCCAGTACCGGTGCGAGAGCCGCGGGGGCCACTACCGGCAGGACCACCCGGAGAGGGACGACGCCCGGTGGCGGCGTCCAAGCCGGCTCCTTCTCGAGGGGGAGACCTTCCGTTTCTTGGAGGTGACCTCGTGATCCGAAAAGTCCTCATAGCCAACCGCGGGGAGATCGCCGTCCGGATTATCCGGGCCCTGAGAGACATGGGGATCGCGTCCGTGGCCGTCTTTTCCGAGGCCGACAGGCAGTCCCGCCACGTCCGTCTGGCCGACGAGGCCTATCCGGTCGGCCCCGCCCCCTCGAGCCAGAGCTACCTGAACGTGGAGGCCATCCTGGCGGCGGCGCGCCGCGCCGGGGCGGATGCGGTGCATCCGGGGTACGGCTTCCTTTCCGAGAACGCGTCCTTCGCCGCACGATGCGCGGAAGAGGGGCTGATATTCATCGGGCCCCCTCCGGAGGCCATTCATGCCATGGGCGAGAAGACCCGCGCCCGGCAGATCATGGCCGCCGCCGGGGTCCCCGTGGTGCCGGGCACCCTCGAACCCGTGAAGAGCCAGGAGGAGGCCCTGTCCGAAGGGCGCCGCATCGGCTTTCCCATCATGCTCAAGGCGGCGGCGGGCGGTGGCGGCAAGGGGATGCGGCTCGTTCGGACCGAACAGGAGATGGCCGGCGCGTTCCGGGACGCGTCCTCGGAAGCCGTGCAGTCCTTCGGAGACGGGTCGGTGTACCTCGAGCGCGCCGTCTTGAACCCTCGCCACATCGAAATGCAGATTCTGGCGGACGGGCATGGAACGTGCCTCTGGCTCGGCGAACGAGAATGCTCGATCCAACGGCGACACCAGAAGGTCATCGAGGAGTGCCCCTCCCCCTTCGTGGGGCCCGACATGCGAAGGCGGATGGGCGAGATCGCGGTGAAAGCGGCCCGGGCCGTGGGCTACGTGAATGCCGGAACGGTGGAGTTCCTGGCCAGCCAGGAGGGGGACTTCTACTTCATGGAGATGAACACCCGCCTCCAGGTGGAGCACCCCGTCACGGAGATGGTCACCGGCCTCGACCTCGTGAAACTGCAGGTGAGTGTGGCGGCCGGAGAGCCCCTTCGCCTCAAACAGGAGGACGTCTCCCAGCGCGGGTGGGCCGTGGAGTGCCGGATCTACGCCGAGGATCCAGAAAACAACTTCCTCCCATGCCCGGGGAAGATCGTGGCGGTGCGCTTCCCGGAGGGGCCCGGCGTGCGCGTGGACTCGTCCTTGTACGGGTCGGGGGAGGTGAGCATCCACTACGACCCCATGATCGCCAAGGTCGTGGCCTGGGCCGATGATCGCGCCGGGGCGGTGGCCACAATGAACCGGGCGCTCCAGGAGTTCCAGATCGTCGGGATCCGATCCAACCGACACTTCCTCATCGAGATCGTGAATCATCCCGAGTTTCTGGCGGGGAACCTGAGCACGGACTTCATCCCGCGCTTCCTGGGCCCCGGGGAGTACCGGAGGCCCGAGCCCCATCCGGTGGCGGACATCGCGGCGGCCATCGCGGCGTACGAGTCGGCCGTGCGGAGCCAGCCCCGACCTGAAGCCGGGAGCGGCGTGAGCGCGTGGAGGCGAAGCCTCCGCTAGGACGCGGCGGGGGACCCCATTCCTGGAGGCGGACGTGCGGTACGTGATCCTCAGAAACGGCCGGGAGATACCCGTGGAGCTGGCCCCTCGGAACGGGGGGTACGTGATCACGCTGGACGGCAAGACCTGGGAAGTGGACAGCGAGTTTCTCCTCCCGGGCCTTTACTCTCTCCTCGTGGACGGAAAGAGCTATGAGGTGAGCGTCTATTCGCCCGAGCCGGACGTGTACAACGTCCACCTGTACGACGGAACCCGCCGAGTGGAGCTTCTGAGCCCCATCGGGCTGGTGCTGCGGGGCCAGTCGGGCGGGGGAGCCGGCCACGGGGCCGCGGTGAAGGCGCCGATGCCGGGGAAGGTCGTGAAGATCCTCGTGGAGCCGGGCCAGGCGGTGCGGAAGGGCCAGGGCGTCATCGTCGTCGAAGCCATGAAGATGCAGAACGAGCTACAGGCCCTGACGGACGGGATCGTCCGGGACATCCGCGTGAAGGAGGGGGAGGGCGTGGTGGGCGGCGCGGACCTCGTGGTGATCGCGCCCGCGGAGGAGGCGTGAAGCGAAGGTGTCCGGCGGGCCTACCCCTCGCCGGCCGAGTCCTCCCCCACGTCGGGCGCCCGCCGGGGCGGAAAAAAAAGGAGGGGCCCGAAGGCCCCTCGCTTCCGACCGATGGAATTCGAGATTACCGAACGCTGTCGGCCAGACCCTTGCCGGGCTTGAACTTCACGACCTTCTTGGCCGCGATCTTGATGGGCTTGCCGGTCTTGGGGTTGCGGCCGGTGCGGGCATTGCGCTTGCCCACCGCGTACGTGCCGAAACCGACCAGCGTGACCTTGTCGCCCTTCTTGAGGGCCTTCTGGACCGCGCCCGTGAAGGCGTCCAGGGCCTTGGCGGCCTGGGCCTTGCTCAGCCCAGCGTGGTTGGAAATCGACCCAATCAGTTCAGCCTTGTTCATCCGTACCTCCTATAAAGGTTCTGGGCACAATATAGGGCTGGAACTCCCGCCTGTCAAGGGGTTCAGGCGGAGCTATCCCCGGAAACTCCCTGGCGGTGAGGATTCTGGCATATAGAAAAAGGTGAAAGCGTGAGGGACGCGCTTCTTGAGGGCATGGCTCTGGCGTCCGTCCTCCGGGACTTTCTGGCCGACTCGGCCCCGGAACGCGTCGCCCCGCCGCTTCTCCGGGCCCACTTCGAAGGCAGGTCGGTCCCGGACCGGGTTCTCTGCCTGGGCAAAGCCGCGCCGGGCCTCGCCGCCGCGGCTCGGGCGGTCTGGCCATATGTCCCCGGGCTCCTCTACGGGGTGCCTGGAAGGCCGGCTCCTCCGGGCTTTCTGGACCTGCGCGGCGACCATCCCGAGCCGACGCCAGGAAACGTCCGGCGCACGCGGGAAGTGCGGGACTGGTTGCGGGAAGGCCGGGGAGGGCTTCTGGCGCTCGTCTCTGGAGGCACCTCCGCCCTGCTCGTCGCGCCCCGTCCACCGTGGACCCTGAGGGAGAAGGCCGGGCTGGCCGCCCGGCTCCTCGCGTCGGGGGCTCCCATCCGGGACGTCAACGCCGTTCGGCTTGCGCTCTCCGAGGTCAAGGGGGGTGGTCTCCTGAAAGATCTGGGCGGTTGGTCCTGCGCCACGGGCATCTGGTCGGACGTGGGGCCGGGCCAGGCACGTCTCGTGGGCTCGGGCCCCACGCTTCCCTGGAGGCCGGCCGTTTCGGCGGGACAGGTGCTTCGGGCCTTGGGGATCTCAGCCCCCCGGGGGCTCCCAGCCCCATCGCCCGCCGCTCGAAGGCCCAGGGACCGCTGGTTCCTGCTGGCGGACGGGCTCTTCCTGCGTCGCCTGGCGGCGGATTCACTGAGGGCACGGGGCTTGCGCGTGAGGGAAGTGCCGGTGCGAGAGGGCGAAGGGGCGGATGTTCTTGCGGCGCGGCTCGTCTCGCTCGCGGTCGCGGCGCGGGGCGGGGGCGGTCCTCCACGAGCCTGGGTCGGGGTCGGGGAGGCAACGGTGGATGTGGGGAACCACCGGGGGGCCGGCGGACGGTGCAGCCACCTCGCCGCGGCCCTGGCCCTCCTCCTGCGGGAAGCCGCGCCTTCTGCGCGGTGGTCCTTGACGGTCCTGGCGACGGACGGGATGGACGGCAGCGGGGATGGAGGGGCCTTTACGGACGACCGCCACGTCCCGAACCCGTCTGCGCTGAAGGAGGCCCTGGCCAGGAGGGAGACGGCATCCCTTTGGAGAAGGGAGGGGACGTTCATCCCGCGCGGACCCGCCGGCAACAATCTGAGGGACCTGTGGGTTCTGGTGGTCGGG
This sequence comes from Acidobacteriota bacterium, assembly GCA_040752915.1. Lineage (NCBI taxonomy): Bacteria > Pseudomonadati > Acidobacteriota > Acidobacteriota bacterium. Next base: position 40,303 of record JBFMHB010000018.1, on the reverse strand, counting down.
TAGGCTCCGGGAGGATCCGGATGGACGCGAGGCGGCGACCAGTAAAGACCGGGCCCGTCTGGCCCGGCGACGACGGACGCCTTGGGATATACGTCCACGTTCCGTATTGCGCCTCCTTGTGCGGGTACTGCGACTTCCACCGAGCGGTGAGTCCCGACGGCGTTCCCGCGGGATACGAGGACCGGGTCCTCCTGGAAGCCCGCCTCCACCATCGGGATTCGGTGCGAGAGGTGGACACGATCTACTTCGGCGGCGGGACACCCTCTCTCCTGCCGGTGCGCCGCTTGGCGGCCCTCCTGGACGGCCTGCGCCGGCTGTTCCGCGTGGCGGATGGGGCGGAGACGACCCTCGAGGCCAATCCTGAGACCGTGACGAGCGCCTCGATCGATGGCTGGCAGCAGGCGGGCGTGAACCGTCTTTCGCTGGGCGTCCAGTCCTTCCAGCCTGGGGTTCTCGAACTTCTGCAGCGCCGCGCGACGGCAGGACAGGCCCTGGAGGCCGTGGTCGCGGCCGCCCGGGCGGGCTTCGAGCGGCTGTCCGTGGACCTCATGGCCGGCGTGCCGGGACAATCCTTGAAAGGCCTCGAGGAGGACCTCCGGCGGGCCTCGGATCTTCCGGTGGACCACATATCGGTGTACGCCCTGGATCTTCACCCCGGAACGCCCCTTGCCCAGCGTGCGGAGCGGGGTGAGGTGCTCCTTCCCGGCGATGACTTGTGCGCCCGGATGTTGGACCGCACGCACGAAGTCCTGACGAGGGAAGGCTGGGGCCACTACGAGATCTCCAATTTCGCGCGGCGGGGGGGGGAGTGCCGGCACAACCTGAAATACTGGCGCGGAGGGGAGTACGTGGGTCTCGGGCCCTCCTCCTGGAGCCGGATCCGGGGGCGTCTACTCGGGAACCCCCGCGACGACGTGGCCTGGACCAAGGCCCTGGAGGCAGGCCTCCCGCCCTGGGAGACAGAGATCGTCCTGACTCCGGAGCGCCTCCTGGAAGACCGGCTCATCTTCGGGCTCCGTCTGGCGGAGGGAGTGCCCCTCGCGGAAGTCCAGGGCCTCTTCGCCGGAACCGAGTACCGGCTGGCCCACCTTTTGGGGAGGCTCTCCGATCAGGGCCTCGCCGAGCTGCACGGCGACCGGCTGCGCCTGACCCCGAAAGGGTTCCTCGTTTCCACCACGGTGATCGCGGAACTCCTGTCTGTTCGTCCTGGAGAGGCGGCGCAGGGGGGAGGCGAAGGGTTTCCCGGAGTCCCGAGCGGGAAGCCCGGGGCCGTGTCGAGCGTTCGGGGAAACGGCCCCGTTCGGGCCCCCAAAGGGAGCCGTTCATGAAGCCGCGGTGGGTCCTCATCACAGGTGCTTCGTCGGGGTTGGGGAAGGAGTTCGCGGATCTCTTCGGGCGGGACCGGTGGAACCTCGTCCTGACGGCGCGCCGCGCCGAACGCCTCTCGTCCCTGGCTTCGGATCTGAACCTGCGACGGGGAGTGAAGGTTGAGGTCCTGCCCGCCGATCTGACTCTCCCCGAGGCCCCCGTCAGGATCGTGAAGGAGCTCGAGGGGAGGGGAGTGGAGGTCTCCGCTCTCGTCAACAACGCGGGTTTCGGCCTCCGCGGGGGAGTCCAGGACATCTCCCTGGAGAAACAGGCAGAGATGATCTACGTGAACGTCCTGGCCCTGACCTCCCTGACCCGGCTCCTCCTTCCGAAGATGCTCGCCCTCGGAGACGGCGGCGTCCTGAACGTGGCCTCCACCGCGGCCTTCCAGCCTGGCCCCTACATGGCGGTTTACTATGCCACGAAAGCCTACGTGCTCTCCTTCACCGAGGCCCTGGCCGAGGAGGTGCGCGGTTCGGGAGTGAAGGTCTCCTGTCTTGCACCGGGGGCGACGGAAACGGAGTTTGCGGCGGTGGCGGACATGGAAGGTAGCCGCCTGTTTCGAATGGGGGCCATGGATCCCCGGAGAGTGGCTGAGACCGGCTACGATGCCTGGAAGCGGGGCCGGGTCGTCGCGGTCCCGGGCCTTCGAAACCGGCTGGGCGCTTTTTCCGTGCGGCTTACTCCGCGCTTTCTGGTGCGGAGGCTCGTCCGCCTCCTCCAGAGTCCTTCGTGACCGGCTCCGCCGGTTCGGCGTGCACGGTGACCGTCACGGGTCCGGCCACCGCCTCCCTTACCGTCTTTTCGATACGGTCCGCCGCGGCGTGGGCCTCGGCAAAGGAGAGGCATCCCGGAAGGCTCACCGTCAGGACCACGTGGGTGCCCTCCCCGCTTTTCAAGAGGAGAGCCTTCGAGCAGCCCGCGACCTCGGGGATTTCTTGCACGGCCTCACGGATCAGCCGGCTCTCCTCCTCCATCGAAATCGGAGCCCCATCGGGCTCGGCGTGGACGAGCACGTCGGCCCGGCTCAGGGCTCCCTGGACGGCTCGCTCCACGGCTTCGGTGACGCCGTGGGCCGCCTCGAGGGGCATTCCCGGATCGAGGCCCACCTTCAGGTCCACGAAATGCCGGGCCCCTGCCTCGCGGACGCGCACGTCGTAGGCTCGGGCCACGCCGGGGACGGATTGGGCCGCCCGGGCGACCTTCCCCACGTGATCCCCTGGAACCCGGTCCGTCAGGGCGTCCACGGACCGCATGCCGAGACGGACGGAGATCCAGACCACGAAGAGGGAGACGCCGATGGCGGCGATGGCGTCGGCCTGCGGGTAGCCCAGCAGGGTGAAGACCAGGCCCCCGAGCACCACCAAGGAAGACAGAATGTCGCTGGAGAAGTGGAGAGCATCCGCCTCCAGTGCCTTGCTGCGCGTTTCCCGCGCCACGCGGGAAAGGGCCCGGCTGCGAGATACATCCACCACGATGGCCAGCACTACTACGCCGAAGCTCCAGGCGTTCACCTTCACTTCAACGGTCTTGAAATACAGCCGGGCCACGGCCTCGTAGACGATCCAGACGCAGGTAACGAGGAGCAGGAGAGTCTCCAGGAGTGCCGAGAGGTTCTCGATCTTTTCGTGGCCGTACGGGTGGTCCCGGTCCGCGGGCCGGTCCGACACCGTGACGGCCCACCACGTAAGGCCCGCCGCCAAGAGGTCCAGGGCCGAATGGGCCGCCTCGGAGAGGATCCCGAGGCTCCCGGTCCAGAGGCCCACCCCAAGCTTCGCGCCCGTCAGGAGGCAGGCCGCGGCCACGGAGGAAATCGCCACACGCCGCTTCGCATCCATTCCGGACCTCCCCCCCGGACGTCCCGTCCCACGGGGCTTCTGATTGCGCTATACTACCACCTTGTGCGCCCGTAGCTCAGGTGGATAGAGCATCTGCCTTCTAAGCAGATGGCCGCAGGTTCGAGTCCTGCCGGGCGCACCAAAGATGGCAAGGGGGGAGGGCATCCAGCCCTCCCCCCTTTGCGCTCTGCTCCCTTCGGTCGCGCCGCTGATCCCCCCACCTGGAGAGGTCCGCGCTCCAGCGGGAGTGAATCCCGCTTCGCGCGTGGCATCTCGGTAAGGAAGCCCGGGGGGACGAGAAGGGCGGGAGGCCCTTCGGGGCCCTTCCGAGGGCGCGACCGAAGAGGGAGCGGCCGCAGGGTGGGCGCCGGTCCGTGTCGATTCGCTGGAGACCGCCCCCTTTTCCCATCGATGGAAGGTTCGGCTAGAATGGTGCCTGCGCGTGGGAGGAGGCATGGCCGATTTGAAGGACCGCATTCGGGTCCTCATCGTCGAGAAACTGCGGCTGGAAAAGGTGAAACCACAGGACATCGGGGACGAGACGCCGCTCTTCGGGGAAGGGATCGGACTGGATTCGGTTGACGCCCTTGAACTGGTGGTGGCCCTTGAAAAGGAGTTCGGGATCCGCATCGCGGACGAGGACCTGGGCCCGAAGGTGTTCCAAAACGTAGGCACCCTCGCTGCCTTCGTGGAAGCGAAGGGAGGAGCGACCCAATGAAGGCGATGGCGATCTACCCCGGGTCCTTTGATCCCGTGACAAACGGTCACGTGGACCTCGTGATGCGGGGTGCGGGCATCTTCCAGACCGTCGTCGTGGCCGTCTTGCGAAACACTCAAAAAGAGGGGCTCTTCACCGTCGAGGAACGGGTCCGTCTCCTCCGGGAGAGTCTTCGCGACGTGGACCGGGTGGAGGTGGACGCCTTCGACGGCCTTCTGGTGGATTACGTGCGCCGGCGCGGGGCTCGGCACATCCTGCGTGGAATCCGAGCCCTGTCGGACTTCGAATACGAGTTCCAGATGGCCCTCATGAACCGACGCCTGGCCCCCGATCTGGAGACGGTCTTCCTCATGCCGCGGGAGGAGTACACCTATCTGTCCTCCCGTCTGGTCCGCGAGGTGGCGCGCCTGGGAGGGCCGGTGGAAGGTCTGGTTCCCGCCCCGGTGCTCCGGATGCTCAAGGAGAAGTTCTCGAAATGACCGCCCGCAGAATGGAGGCCGTGGAGGCATCCAAACTCCTCGATCTGATCGTTCAGGGGCAGGAATTGAAGCGAAGGGGCGTCCCCTTCGTGGATATGGGACCCGGTCAACCCGATTTTCCCGTGCCCGGCCCCATTCTGGAGGCCACGGAACGCGCCCTCCGCGAAGGTTACACTTATTATAGCCCGGTGATGGGATTGCCCGCCCTGCGCGAGGCCGTGGCCGACCGGTACAACCGGCTGTACGGCGGGAAGTACACGGCGGCCAACGTCCTGATCACCGCCGGGGCCAAGGGCGCCCTCTATCACGTGATCGGCTCCCACATGGACGCCGGCGAGGAGGTCCTCGTCCCGGTGCCGTACTACGTTTCCACGCCCCAGATCGTCAGGCTGTGGGGCGGGACCCCCCGCCTCGTTCCTTGCCGCTTCGAAAACGGCTTCCTACCGGAGGTGGAGGCGCTGGAGGCGGCCTCGGGTCCGAGGACCCGGGGGATCGTCCTCAACTCCCCGTGCAATCCCACCGGGGCCGTCGTGCCCCGGGACCTTCTGGAGAAGATCGTGGCCTTCGCCGAGGGACGGGGGATGTTCATTATCCTGGACGAATGCTATGACCGGTACGTCTACGAGGAGGGCCTCTACGCCACGTCGGCCCACCTCGACCCCGAGGCCCGCAGGCCCGTGTTCTGCGCGGGTTCCTTCTCCAAGACCTTCTCCATGACGGGCTACCGGCTGGGCTGGGCATTGGGGCCCGCCGAGGGGATTTCCGCCGCGGGCCGGATCCAGGCCCACTCCATGAACGGCGCCACGACCTTTGCTCAGATGGGCGGACTGGAGGCCCTTCGGCGGGAGGAGGAACTCTTCGGGCCCGTCCTGCGCGACTACTCCGTGCGGCGCGATGCGTTGTATCAGGGTCTCCTGTCCCTCCCCGGAATCGAAGCGCTCCGACCGGATGGCGCGTTCTACATCTTTCCACGCGTCACGGGGCTCATGGAGCGGCTGGGGGCGGACACGTCGGACCTTCTCGCGACTCGACTTCTTGATGAGGCCGGGGTCATGGCCATCCCCGGTTCCGCCCTGGGCCTCGAGGGCTTCATGCGCTTCTCCTTCGCCGTTCCGGTTCCACGAATCCGGGAAGCGGTGGGGAGGATCCTTGGCCTCTTGGAGCGGACGGGGATGCCCTAGCCAGGCGGATCCCGCCGCGCCGCCTTTGGGCCAGGCGAAGCGTCCCCGTCACCGGGAACGCGGTTCTCCTGATCTCCTCGATCGTCTGCAAATCAAGGCCCCAGGTTCCGAGCGGGTTCACCCATTCGAATCAGGCTCCGGCGGGACCCCGATTGAGGCCAAATCGTAACCTGAGTACACGAATTGCTATAAACGCAGGTTACGGCAACAATAAACCTATTAAAAATATATTGAATCACCATCTGACCATGGTCCACTGCGTCGCGGATGCGTGAACGGAATTATCGGTTAGAAGATAACTGTGAGAACGACTAGAGGAGTCGTTTTGCTGACTTTTCCGAATTGGGCACGTCCCTTGCGTATTTCGCCTCCCTGTTAGGACCTTTCATAGGAGGTGTGGATGGTGAAGAGGACGTGGATCGCCCTGGTTGTACTGGCCCTCGGAATCGCGGCCCTGGCCGCGGCGCCCGGCGGGATCGTCCCCGGACCGGCCCCCATGCCGGCGGGCGGAATCGTTCCCGATGTCGAGATGGCCAGGCAGAACGCGGAAGCGGAGGCCGCGAACTACCTTGCGGAGGCTCAGGGGAGACTGGGCCTCGGCGACGAAAACCTGACGTTTCTTCCCAGGAGCACGGACGTGGACCCCTTTGGCGCGAGCCACGTGCGCTTCGCGCAATTCTACAAGGGCATCCCGGTTTTCGGACAGGAGGTCATCGCCCACGTCAACAACGCCGTGGGTGGTGTCTTCGCGCTCACGACCCGCGTGGAGGCGATCCCCGACCTCGACGTGACCCCGTCTTTCGGCGCGCACCAGGCCGAGAGGATGGCGAAGGAACAGTTCCGTTCGCTCCACGGCCCCGGGAAGGCCTCGGCGCGGGCGGAACTCTTCATCTACCCGAACTGCTCGGGCTACGACCTGGCGTACGTCGTCCGGGTATCCAACGTGATGCAGGACAACCTCACCCCCGCCGAGCACGTCTTCGTGATCGACGCGCACAGCGGCGCTCCCATCGCGGACTGGGATGACCTGCACACCGTGGATATCACCCCGTACACGGTGCCCAAGACAGCCACCGGCCATTCCTATTACAGCGCCGACGTGACCATCGGAACGGCACAGAAGTCCGATCTCACGGCCAGCTATTCCCTGGTGGATCCGAGCCGCGGCAACAGCTACACGATGGACATGCTGAACAAGAAGACGGGCGGAGCGCTCTTCGTGAACGCCACGAACGTCTGGGGAGATCACACCCTGGCCACCCGGGCCACCATCGGCGTGGACGGCCACTACGGCCAGCAGGCCACCTGGGACTTTTACAAGCTGACCTACGGCCGCAACGGCATTTTCAACGACGGCAAGGGCGCCTATTCCAGGGTCCACTACAGCCGTTCGTACAACAACGCCTTCTGGTCGGATTCCTGCAAGTGCATGACCTACGGCGACGGGGACGGCACGACCTTCTCTCCCCTCACTTCGCTGGACGTGGCGGCCCACGAGATGAGCCACGGCGTCACGGCGGCCACTTCGGCCCTCATCTATTCGGGCGAATCGGGCGGAATGAACGAGTCCTTCTCCGACATCATGGCCTGCGGCGTCGAGTTCTGGGCCGCCGCCCACGGCGCCACGACCGTTCCGGACTACTGGATCGGTGAAGACATCTACACGCCCAAGACGGCGGGCGACGCCCTTCGGTACATGGACGACCCCAAGAAGGACGGCCGGAGCATCGACCACTACAGCCTCTACACCTCCAGCATCGACGTGCACTACTCCTCCGGCATCTGGAACAACATGTTCTACCTTCTTGCGGCGGGCGGGACAAACAAGACGTCCGGCATCAGCGTGACGGGCATCGGGATCGACAAGGCCCTCGCCATCTGCTACCTGGCGAACACGGGCTACTTCGATCCTTCCGAGACCTTCGCCATGGCCCGTCAGGATTGCATCGCGGCCGCAACCCAGCTCTACGGCGCCTCCAGCACGGAAGTGACGAGGGTGGGCCAGGCCTGGACGGCCGTCGGCGTCAACTAGTTGGCGGAAGGCAAATCATCGAAGGGGCCGGGCGGTGACGCCTGGCCCCCTCTCTTTTCGGGCCGGAAAGAGCGGAAGATCCGGGGCCGAGGGGACGGCCGCGCCTTCCCCGCTTCGTGCTTCGGCGCACGCGCTGGAGGCGGCCCCTCCCTACCGTCTCCTGGGGGGACGGCGGTCACGGCCCTCGCGGGACCGGCCCTCGGGACGGCGAGGCCTGTTTTCGCGGGACGGCGCGGGAGGGCGGGCGGCGCCGAGGGGCGGCGTCTCGGGACCGTGGAGGCTCCGCTGGTAATAATTGTCCAAGAGCATGGCGACGAGATCCGTCTCGTCGGCCTCCTGTTCGAGGCTCCGCGCCAGGGGAAGGAAGCGCTTGAGGCGCTCCTTCCGGATGTTGTCGAGGGCGCGGAATTCGGATTCGAGGAGCGCCGTGACGCGCTGGGCCACAAGGGCCTCCACCTCCTCGTCGGTGGGGAGGGGCCGCTCCTCCATGGGGAGGTTGTACGCGCGGGCGATTTCCATCAACCGGATCTCCTCCATGCCCGCCACCAGGGTGATGGCGGTGCCGGCGGCCCCCGCGCGCCCCGTTCGGCCGGAGCGGTGCACGTACGACTCGGGGTCCTCGCCGGGCTCGTACTGGATCACGTGGGACAGCTCGGGGATGTCGATGCCTCTTGCGGCCACGTCGGTGGCCACGAGGAACCGCAAGGAGCCCTCCCGGAGCCTGGCCATGACTTTCTCGCGGGCGGCCTGGGTGAGGTCGGCGCTGAGGGCGTCGGCGTCGTAGCCGAAGCGCTGGAGGACCGTCGTGACGAATCCCACATTCTCCCGGGTGTTGCAGAAAATGATGGCGGAGGAGGGGTTCTCCACCTCGAGGATCTTCACGAGGGACCGGTCCTTCCGCATGGGCGGGCAGACGGTGAAGAGGTGGGTCGTCTCGGCCACGTGGACATGGTCCTTGCTCAGGCTGAGAAACCCGGGGTGGTCCAGGAACTCCTCCGCCAGGCGAAGGACGTAGGGGGGGTAAGTGGCCGAGAACATGGAGCCGTGCACGCGGCGGCGGGGGAGGAAGGACTGGATCCGGCGCATGTCCGGATAGAAGCCCATGGAGAGCATCCGGTCGGCTTCGTCGAAAACGAGGAACTTCAGGCCGTCGAGGCTCAGGGTTCCTCGGATGAGGTGGTCCAGGATCCGCCCCGGGGTGCCCACGACGAGGTGGGCGCCCCGCTTGAACCCTTCGATTTGGGGTCCGTAGGCCGCCCCCCCGTACACGGAGACCACGTGCAGGCCCCTTTCGCCGAAGAGGAGCGTGGCGGCCTGCGCCACCTGGTGGGCCAGCTCGCGGGTGGGCGTCAGAACCAGGGCCTGGCAGGTCGCCGAAGCGGGGTCCAACTGATGCACCATGGGAAGGATGTAGGCGCCTGTCTTCCCGCTTCCGGTCCGGGACTGAACCATCAGGTCCCGGCGCTGGAGCAAGTAGGGGATGGCCTTGGCCTGAACGGGCATGAGGGCGGACCAGCCGGCCCGCGCGGCGGCCTCGCGCACGGCCTCGGGAAGGGCCTCCAGGGTCGTTTCAGGAAGGGCGTTGTCGGGCTCGACGAGGGGTTCGGCGGGCCTGTTCGGTTCGGATTCGGTCATTTTGGGGCCTCGGATGTGGGGTCCTGGGGCGGCGAGGGAGCCGTTTCCCGAGCGGAGGCGCCGGTCGCCTCCGATGGCTCGGGAAGGGGCTCGAAAGGCATGGGCGCCGGCATCGGCGCCTCGGGTGCCGGCGCCGGCGGGGTCTGCGGCGCGGGGGCAGCCTGCGACAAGAATCGCCATTCGGGCCCGAACTGTTCCAGGAAGTAAAGGGAATAGGAGCGAACGAAGACGAAAATGGGAAGAAAAGCCACGCTGCTGAGATAGGGCAGGGCGGCGATACAGCAGGTCACGCAGGTGCCGATGAGAACCAGGACGCCGGCGACGATGGCGATGACGACCTTGGCCAGCACGTACAGCAGGAACACGCCCTCGTGGCCGGCCAGCATCTCGTCCCGGAAGATCCGGAGGGCCTGCACGGGCCGTGCGCCCCGCCGGTAGGTGATGGGCACGACGAAGTCGTTGACGGCCATCTGGAGGAGAGCGAGGCAGACGAGAAGGATGGCGAGGAGAAGGAGGCCGAGCAGGAGGGCCGTGACGGACCGAGCCCCGAAGCGGCCGTCGCGGATGTTGGGGTAAGCGAGGACGAAGCAGAAGCCTCCGATGAGGGCGAAGGCCCCGAGACCCGTAAGGCCCACGAGGAAGCGGAAGACGAAGAGGGTGTTCCCGAAGGCGCGGAAGCGCTCCCAGGGCTCGCTGACGGCGGCGCGGTTCTTGATGACGTTGTCGAGGAACATGAACTTGCCCCGGCTGGAGAGCCAGGTGAGGAGGGTGGCGAGGGCGAAGACGAAGAGGATCACTCCCCCGGCGATGAGGATCACGAGGCCCCAGTGATCGGCCATCCACTGACCGGCGCCCCGCCCGAAATCGTCCAGATCGTCGCGCCCGCCGCGGCCCCGTCCGCCGAAGTTCCCCGCGGGATTGAAGCCTCCCCCTCCGTCCCCGAGATGGGCGAGGAAGGCGCAGAAGCCCATGACGAACCACTTCTTGAGGTCGAAGTGTTCGAAGAGGACGCGGCGGGTGTGCTGGAGCGCCGGATCGATGGGCGAAATGACCGAGATTTCCTGGACCCCTGCCATGAGGACCCCCTGCTTCCCACCGAGGCTCGCGGAGTTGCCCGACGGTCCTCCATACCCTAACACCGGCGGGCTCCCGAAAAAAGGGGGCGTTCGAGCTCCCTTCCCGGCTCGCTCGCCCAGGCGTCAGCCGCGCCTGGCTTCGGACGGGAGAGAACGCCCCGGCCGCGCGGGCGTTCGTAGGGTCAGCGAAGGCGCCGGGAAGAGGGGGGTTGGGGATGCGGGAGATGGCGGAACTCGCAGTCGGCGAAAGCCAAGCCATCGCCCTCCTGCGGTTCGCCCCGGCGGCTAATCCTCTTCCTCCGGCGCCCCTCTCCGGCCCTTTAGGGCGCCGCGCCGTTTCTTTTCCGAGATGCGCCGCTCCCGCGAGGCGGCGGTGGGCGCCGTCGCCACCCGCTTCCGGGGGACGAGGGCGGCCTCCCGGATGAGGGCCACCAGGCGGCCCACGGCGTCCTGCCTGTTTCGCTCGCGCGACCGGAAGCGCCGGGCCGTAATGAGGATTTCTCCCGAGGAAGTGAGGCGGGCCCCGGCAAGGGCGAGCAGGCGTTCCCGCACCTCCTCGGGAAGAGACGGCGAGCCCGCGGCGTCGAAGCGGAGCTGGACGCACGTGGACACCTTGTTCACGTTCTGGCCCCCGGGGCCCGGAGCCCGGACGAACTCCTCCACGACCTCCTCGTCGCGGAGAGAAATGGACGGCGTCACGCGGATCACGGCCCCCCCCCTCCCAAGACGAGCGGCGCCACGATATACACCCCCAGGGGGATGACGACCACCGCCACCGCATCCAAGGACACCCCCACCTTGATCATCTGAGTGATGCGGACGCAGCCGGAGCCGTACACGATGGCGTTGGGAGGGGTGGAGACGGGCAGCATGAAGGCCATGCTGCATCCCAGGGCGCAGGCGACGGCGGGCTCCAGGGGCGACACGCCGGCGCTTGCGGCGGCGGCGATGGCGAGGGGGACGAGCATGGTGGCCGCCGCCGTATTGGAGGTGACTTCGGTGACGACGATTCCCACGGCGGCGAACAGGAAGGTCAGCGCCAGCGTGGAGCGAGCGCCCGTGGCGGAAACGAGGCCTTGTCCCACGGCCCCCGCGAGCCCCGTCTTGAACATGGCGGCGCCGAGGGAGAGCCCGCCGCCGAAGAGGAGGAGCGTGCCCCAGTCAATGCGCACGGCCTGGTTCCAGGTGAGGGTGAAGGTGCCGGACGCGCGGTCCGCGGGGAGGAGGAAGAGGAGGGAGGAGGCGGCCAAGGCCACGACGCTCTCGGGAAGGACGCTCTGGAGAAGGACGTAGAGCCCGCTGGATGTGCCCGCCACGGCGGCCACGGCGCCGGGAAGCACCCAGAGGACCACGGCGAGGAGGAACGCGGAAAGGACATTCCACTCCCCCCGTGACATGGGGCCCATGGCCGCCCGCTCCCGCCTCAGGATCTCGGAGGCCCCTTCGATGCTCCGCACCTCGGGGGGCAGGAGGAGGCGCATCAGGACGAGGGCCGCGGAGAGCATGACGAGGAGGATCGGAAGGGCCAGGAGCATCCACTGGAAGAACGGGACCTTTACGCCCGCGAGCTTGTCCAGGTATCCCATGGCGATGAGGTTCGGCGGTGTTCCCACGGGAGTCCCGATGCCGCCGATGGAGGAGGCGAAGGCGCACAGGAGCATGAGCGCCGTACCGAACCGGAGCCGCGTCGGGTCCACCTCCCTTCCGCCCGCGGAAAGGAGTCGCGCCATGGCGCCCAGGACGCCCAGGGCGATGGGGAAGAGCATGGCCGTCGTGGCGCTGTTCGAGAGCCACATGGAGAGGCCAGCCGCCAGCCCAGCGAAGGCCAGGAGGACCCGGGCGGCGGAGCCCCCCACCAGGCGCGAGGAAAGCAGGGCGAAGGCGACGCGCCGGTCGAGCCCGTGGACGGCCATGGCCTCGGCGAGCATGAAGGAGCCCAGGAACAGGAAGATCACGGGGTCCCCGAAAGGGGAGAAGGCTTCGCCCGGTCCCGAGACACGCAGGAGCACCATGAGGGACGGGCCGAGCAGGGCCGTCACGGGGATGGGGACCGCCTCCGTGATCCACCAGACCAGGACCCACGCCACCACCGCGGCGAGGCGGGAGGCTGCCGCGGAGGGTGCGGGCAGGGGCGCCAGGAGAAGCAGAAGGAAGACCGCGGGGCCGAGATAGAGGCCCGCCGTTCTCCGCCGGGCCTCGAAGCGCTCCTCCGCGGGGGACAGCTTCTCGCGGATCTCCGAAAGGTCGCCGTAGCGGAGGTTCATCCCCTTCCCCCTTCCCGGTGGCCCCAGGGTACCACGGCGGCGGCCGGTGGGGGGCGGGGGCTTTTCAGGGGAAGGAGTGCCGGATACCCTGAGGCCTGAACCTCGGAGGGATGCCATGCGATGGCTCGTGACCGGTGCCGCTGCCCTCGTTTTCCTTTCCATGTCGGGCCCTCGAGCCCAGACGTCCGGAGGATCCCAGGCGCCGGTGGCCCTGGTCCTCCACGGCGGGGCGGGAGCGATCCGGAAGGACCAGATGCCCCCCGGGAAGGAGGCGGCCTACCGGGAGACGCTCGCAGAGGCGGCCAGGGCCGGGTGGGACATCCTCCAGGGGGGCGGCTCCAGTTTGGACGCCGTGGAGACGGCGGTGAGGATCCTGGAGGACTCCCCGCTTTTCAACGCCGGCAAGGGCGCCGTCTTCAACCACGAAGGGGCCCACGAACTGGACGCCTCCATCATGGACGGCGCAACCCTCAGGGCGGGAGCCGTGGCGGGCGTACGTCGGGTCAAGAATCCGGTCGTTCTGGCCCGAAGGGTCATGGAAAGATCTCCCCACGTGTTTCTCGTGGCGCAGGGCGCCGAGGCCTTCGCACGGGAGCAGGGCGTGGATCTGGTCCTGCCCTCCTTCTTCGATACGGAAGAGCGCTGGCGGGACTTCCAGCGGGCCCGTGCTCGGGAGCAGGAAGAGGGCAGGGGCGGGCCGCCCGGCGGGACCGAGCCGCCCCCCGAGAAGCGCGGAACCGTGGGCGCGGTGGCCCTGGACCGGTGCGGCCACCTGGCCGCCGCCACCTCCACCGGAGGCATGACGAACAAGCGCTGGGGCCGGGTGGGGGACTCCCCGGTCATCGGAGCGGGGACCTATGCCGACGACTCCGCCTGCGCCGTCTCGGCGACCGGGTGGGGGGAGTACTTCATCCGGGCGGCCGTGGCCCACGACATCCGGTGCCGCGTGGCCTACCGGGGGGAGTCCCTCCAGTCCGCCGCCGACGCCGCCCTGGCCGTCGTGGAGGCCCTGGGGGGGGACGGCGGCGTGGTGGCCCTGGACGCCAGGGGCAACCGGGCCGTCTCCTTCAACACGCCCGGAATGTTTCGGGCCTGGGTCGAGGCCGACGGGACGGTGACCGTCCGCCTTTACGAGGATCCGTGATACAGTCGAAGTCGCTCCCAAGGGTCGCGCGCGATCGAGTCGAGATTCGGACCTTTACGGCGCGCGGTCCCTCGCCCGGGAGCCTTTGACGAGGAGGAGGGGACCATGGTTCGGAAGCCGTCCGCCGCCGGGGCCGCCCCCGGGATCCGCATCGTCCGCTTCGTTGCCTGCTCGGTTGCCCTGCTCCTTCTTTCGAGCATCCTGCCCCTCGCGCAGACCTTCACGCTCCTCCACGTGAACGACACCCATTCGCACCTGGACATGACCGGACCCAAGGACGCCAACCTCGACGGCACCGAAGGGGGCCTCGCCAAGGCCGCGACGGTCATCGGCCAGGCCAGGGCGACGGAGCCCAACGTGCTGGTCCTTCACGCCGGGGACGTCTTCCACGGCGACCTCTTCTTCAACAAGTACTTCGGCGTGCCCGAGTTCCAGCTCATGAAGCAGTTGGGGTTCGACGCCATGGCCGTGGGAAACCACGAATTCGACTTCGGTCCGGGCGTGCTCGCCATGGCCCTCAACCAGGCCTACGGCGCCACGACGCTGCCGCTCCTGTCGGCCAACCTCGACCTGACCGGGTACCCGGCCCTGGCCACGTGGATCCAGCCCAACCTCATCAAGGAGGTGGACGGCGTCCAGATCGGCATCTTCTCCATGACCGTCCCCAACGTGCCCACGTCCATGCCGGACCCGGTCGTGATCCTCGGCGGGGACGACCCGGCCGTCCTCGTGGGCCTCGCCTACCAGCAGGTGGCGGCCCTGCGGGCCCAGGGCGCCCAGGTCGTGATCTTCCTCTCCCACCTGGGCTACCTCTACGACGAGGCGGTGGCCGAGAACGTCCCGGGCATCGACCTCATCGTGGGCGGCCACGACCATTACCTCTTCGAGGCCCCCGTTCTCTTCACGAACCCGCTCGGCAAGGCCGTGCCGTACGTGCAGGCGGGCAAGCACTACCGCTCCGTCGGGAAGATGCGCTTCACGTACGCCGCGGGAGGCGTGACGGTGGACGACTACCAGATCGTTCCCCTGGACGCCTCGGTGCCCAACGCGCCGGCCGTCCAGGCCCTGGTGAACCAGCTCAAGGCGGGCATCGTCCAGCAGTACGGCGACGTCTACCACACGGTGGTGGCCCACGCTCCGTCCGACGTGACCACGACCTACGACCCGGACCGCCGGCCCCGCGACACGGGGATGGGCAACCTCATCGCCGACGCGCTGAGGGACCGCACCGGCACGGACATCGCCATCACGCCCAACGGGCTCATCTCCGAAGGGCTCTCGGCGGGGCCCATCGTGGGCGCCGACATCTTCCGCCCCGTGAGCTACGGCTACGATCCGGCCACGGGGCTCGGCCTCCAGATCGCCACCTTCCGTATCTCGGCGGCCATGCTGTGGCGAGGGCTGGAAACGGGCCTGTACTACCTGCCCTACAACGAGGACGTGTTTCTCCAGGTCTCCGGCATGAGCTTCGCCTACAACGTGAACCGCCCGGCTTTCTTCCGCGTTCGGACCGGGACCATCCGAATCCACGGCAAGCCCATCCGGTGGGGCAAGACCTACACGGTGACGGCCAACACGGGCGTGGTGGCGCTCCTGCCCAAGATGGGCATCGAGGTCACCGACCTGCAGGTGCTTCCCGACCTCGAATACGACGTCCTGAAAAGCTACATTCAGAAGCTGGGGACCGTCGCCTACGAGAGCGAGGGCCGCGTCCGCGACCGCAGCGCCGCTCCGTGATTCAAACCCCGCGCCTTGGGTGCGGGGTGGCCCCCGGGCCGGCCGGGAGACCCTTCGGGGGGGGTTGCGAAAACGCCCCTTCCGTGTAGAATAGGGGCCCTGGTCGGGGCGTAGCGCAGCCTGGTAGCGCACTTGGTTCGGGACCAAGGGGTCGGAGGTTCAAATCCTCTCGCCCCGACCAATTCGTTCACTCCCGCTCACTCTCCGAGTGGGAATCCCCGCTCCCCTTCTTGTCGCCGCACAGATCACGTCAGGCGCCGGGCGCGCCTCGGGCGAATGGATTCGCCTTTGCCGTGCCGCCGTGCTCGCGAACCTGCCTGCTCCCCCTCAAACCGGCGTCGGGGGGAAGGTTCGCGCCTCCGGGGCCTTCGTGGCCCGGTCCTCCCTCCGTCGGCCCCGCGGGTCCGGGATGATCCGGGAGGTCTCCAACGTTGTGGAGTCGGGCGCCGCACTTCTGTGGGGAGGCGCGTCCCCTTCTTCATCAAGGAGAGCGTTCATGAGGAAAGTCTCCGCCTATGCCGCCGCCGACTCGAAATCCCCGCTGGCCCCCTTCGTGGTGGAGCGCAGGGATCCGGGACCCCACGACGTGTCCATCGACATCCTTTTCTGCGGGATCTGCCATTCGGACATCCACCAGGTCCGTGACGAATGGGGCGGCTCCCTCTTCCCCATGGTGCCCGGCCACGAGATCGTGGGGCGGGTGCGGGAGGCGGGCGCCCGCGTCAAGCGCTTCCGCAAGGGAGACCTGGTGGGAGTGGGGTGCATGGTGGACTCCTGCCGGGAGTGCGACCCCTGCCGGAGGGACCTGGAGCAGTTCTGCGAGAAGGGGGCGGCCTTCACGTACAACGGCACGGAGATGGACCGGACGACGCGGACCTACGGCGGTTATTCCTCCGCGGTGGTCGTGGACGAGCGCTTCGTGCTCAAGGTGCCCGAGAACCTGGATCCGGCGGGAGCCGCGCCCCTTCTCTGCGCGGGGATCACCACCTACTCGCCCCTGAGGCGATTCGGTTGCAAAGAGGGGGACCGCGTGGGCGTCGTGGGCCTCGGAGGGCTCGGCCACATGGCCGTGAAGCTGGCCGCGTCCATGGGCGCGGAAGTGACCCTGTTCTCCACATCCAAGTCCAAGGAGGCCGACGGGCGCCGGCTCGGGGCCGCCGCCTTCGCCCTCTCCACCGACGACTCGGTCTTCGAGAGGCTCGCCGGCCGCTTCGACTTCCTCATCGACACCATCTCCGCCCCCCACGACTACAACCGCTGCCTGGCGCTCCTGAAGCCCGAGCGCACGATGGTGCTGGTGGGTGCGCCACCCCAGCCCGCGCCCGTTTCGGCCTTCTCCCTGATCGGAGGCAACAAGCGCCTGGCCGGCTCCCTCATCGGCGGCATCGCCGAGACCCAGGAGATGCTCGACTACTGCGGGGCGAAGGGAATCGTCTCGGACGTGGAGGTCATCCCCGTCCAGGGAGTCAACGAGGCCTATGAGCGCGTCCTTAGCGGGGACGTGCGCTACCGCTTCGTCATCGACGCCTCCAGCCTGAAGGGCTGACCCGGGTAAGCCGCCGCACCCCGCCGCTCTCGCCCCCGAACCTGGCTCGGAGGAAGGGCTTGACAAGAGAGCGCGGAGGGATTATTTTAGGTCCTTCATATCGCCATATGGAGATTTGGTACAGGAGAAGGACGTGCTCAAACAAGCCGAGAGACTCCTCAAGGCGGCCGCGGACCGAACTCGCCTGCGGATCCTGAAGATGCTCGAACCGGGTCCGTTGTGCGTGTGCCAGATCGTGGAGGCGCTGGGCCTGTCCCAGTCCGCCGTGAGCCGGCACCTTTCCATCCTCTGCGCGGCGGGCCTTCTGGAGGACGAGCCCCGGGGGAAGTGGACCTATTACGGCATCGCCCGGCCGACCCAGGAGGAGGCCCGGCGCCTGCTGGCCCTCGTGCGGTGCTGCGCGGGGGAGGATCCCGACGTGGACCGGGACAGGGCGAGGGCGGCCAGCGAGAAGATCCGTTCCCTCCCCTCCTGCTGCGGGCCGAAGGCGCGGGTTCGGAGGACGCGGCCATGACGGGGGGAAGCGCGAAGCGCCTGAATCGGTTCGAGCGCTACCTGACCCTCTGGGTGGCCCTCTGCATGGTGGCGGGAGTGGGCATAGGAAAGCTCGCGCCCGGCCTCGTGGACGCCCTGAGGCGGATGGAGTTCGGGGAGGGCAGCCAGATCAACATCCCCATCGCCGTGCTCATCTGGCTGATGATCTACCCCATGATGCTCAAGATCGACTTCACGAGCATTCTGGGGGTCCGCAAGAAGCCCAAGGGCCTGCTCGTCACCCTGTTCGTGAACTGGCTCGTGAAGCCCTTCTCCATGGCTTTCCTCGGATGGCTCTTCTTCAAGCACCTCTTTCTGCCGCTCATCGGACCGGAGATGGCGGACCAGTACATCGCGGGGGTCATCATCCTCGCCGCGGCTCCCTGCACGGCCATGGTCTTCGTCTGGAGCTACCTCACCGACGGGGACCCCGCCTACACGCTGGTGCAGGTCTCCGTCAACGACCTCATCATGCTCGTCCTGTTCGCGCCCATCGTGACCTTCCTCGTGAGCGGGGCGAGCAACCTGACGGTTCCCTTCAAGGTGCTCGTATACTCCGTCGTGGCCTTCATCGTCATTCCGCTGGCCCTCGGGAGCCTCAGCCGCGCCATCCTCCTTCGAGCCAAAGGCGCCGAGTGGTTCGAGAAGAAGTACCTCGCCTTCTTCCATCCCGTGACGATCCTCGCATTGCTGGCCACCCTGGTCTTCATCTTTGCTTTCCAGGCCGACAACATCACAGGGAAAGCGTTTCACGTGGTCCTCATCGCCGTCCCCATATTGATTCAGGTGTACTTCAACTCGGGCCTCACCTACGGCCTCATGAAGCTCTTCCAGGTGCCCCACAACGTGGCCTCCCCCGGGGCCCTCATCGGGGCCAGCAACTTCTTCGAACTCGCCGTGGCCACGGCCATCGCCCTCTACGGCCCCGGATCCGGCGCGGCGCTGGCCACGGTGGTCGGGGTCCTGGTGGAGGTGCCCGTCATGCTTTCGGTGTGCGGCTTCTGCAACCGCACGCGGAACTGGTTCCCCAAGGAGGCCGCCCCGTGAGCCCACGCAAGACCGTCTTGATCCTGTGCACGGGCAACTCATGCCGCTCGCAGATGGCCGAAGGGTGGATCCGCGAGGACCTCGGGGACCTCGTGGAGGTTCACTCCGCGGGGACACGGCCCTCCTTCGTCCACCCCATGGCCGTGCGCGTCATGGGCGAGGCCGGGGTCGACCTTTCGGGGCACCTGAGCCGGTCCGTCCTGGAGTTCTGGGGCCGGCCTTTCGACTTGGTGGTGACGGTGTGCGACGGCGCCCGGGAGGCCTGCCCGAGTTTTCAGGGCGCGCGAAGACAGGTTCACGAATCCTTCCCGGACCCTGCGGGCGTCTCGGGAACGGACGAGGAGGTCCTGGACACATTCCGTCAGGTGCGGGACGAGATCCGCAACCGCCTGGTCCCCCTCGTGAGGAGGGAGCTGGCTCTATGAAGCGGGCTCCCCGGGGCCCATGCGGCGCGGGGAGACCGGATCCCGGCAACGGAAGGGGCCCTGCAGGAGGCTCCGCCGTTTCCACGAACTTTTGCTGTGACCAGAATCGGAGGCTCCAATGGACGAAGACGCTATCCGCAAATCGGTTAGAGAGCACTACGCCGCCGCGGCCCGCGGGCCTCAGGGATGCTGCGGTCCCGCGCCGGCGGCCCCGGGATGCTGCGGCCCGGCGCCCGCCGCGACCAACTGCTGCGGACTGTCGGACCCCCGCGCCGTGGGGGCGGCCGTCGGGTATTCGGAGAGCGACCTGGCCGCCGTGCCCGAGGGAGCCAACCTTGGGCTGGGCTGCGGGAATCCCCTCGCCTTTGCGGACCTGAAAGAGGGGGAGACGGTGGTGGACCTGGGCTCGGGCGCGGGTTTCGACTGCTTCCTCGCGTCACGCAAGGTGGGACCGGCCGGCCGAGTCATCGGGGTGGACATGACGCCCGAGATGATCGAGAAGGCCAGGGAGAACGCCCGCAAGAGCGGCGCGTCCAACGTGGAATTTCGCCTCGGCGAGATCGAGCACCTGCCCGTGGCCGATGGCTCCGCCGACATGGTCATCTCCAACTGCGTCATCAACCTCTCCCCGGACAAGCCCCAGGTCTTCCGGGAGGCCCTGCGGGTGCTGAAGCCCGGCGGCCGCCTGATGGTCTCCGACCTCGTGCTCCTCAGGCCCTTGCCGGAGAGCGTGCGGGGGTCCGTCGAGGCCTACGCGGGGTGCATCGCGGGAGCCATGCTCAAGGAAGACTACCTGAGGGCCATGGCGGAATCCGGATTTCAGGGCGTGAAAGTGCTCTCCGAGGACGCCTATCCCATCGGGGCCTTTTTGGCGGACGCGTCGGAACTCGCCGTCTTCGCCCAGGGGCTTCCGCCCGAAGACGTGAGGGCGGCGGCGGAGGCGGTGGTCAGCGTCAAGGTGCGGGCCGTCAAGGGCTGAAGGCCGGATCGCGCGGCCCCGGCCTCGATGGCGCGCGGCCAGACACGTCGGCGTCCTTGACAGCATATTCGGTTATGCGGATACTCTGATGGTCCGTGGAGGTGCCGTGGCCGATCCGATCAAAACGCGCGCCCGCCTGTTCCGGGACCTGGGCCATCCGGTGAGGCTCCGGATCCTCTGCCTCCTGGCGCGGGAGGGGAGACAGTGCGTCTGCCGCATGCTCCCGGAATTGGAGGTCCCCCAGCCCACCCTCTCCCGCCACCTCGCGATCTTGAGGGGCCACGGACTCATCGAGGACGAGCGGGAAGGGGCCATGGTCTATTACCGGATCGCGGACCGCTCGGTCCTGCCCATCATGAGGGCCGCGGGGTTGCCCTGCGCGTGCCGTCCCAAGGTCCGAGGTGTCCGGGTGGAGGCATCATGAATCCCCGAAGGCTCATCACCGCCGCGCTTCTTCTGTTCGTCGCGGCCAGTTTGACGTGGCTGGGCGTGAAGGAGGCCGCGCGGTGGAAGGCCCTGAAGGCGATCGAGACGCAACCCGCATCCCCTTCCCGCGCGACGCCGACCGAGGTTCCTCGACCCGCTGCGGTTTCTCCCGAGGCTTCCAAGCCGGCCGAGGGAGTCGCGGCGAAAGGTCCCGAACCGGCGATGGATGCGGCGCCGACGCCCGCACCCACGAAGCCGGTTCAAGGATCGACCAGCCAGCCGACGGCTCCCAATCCCTCCGCCGGGCCCATTCGGTCCAAGGTCATCGTCTATTACCTCCACACGACGGCCCGGTGCCCGAGCTGCCTGAAGATCGAAGCGTATACCGAGGCCGCCGTGAACGGCCCTCTTGCCGGGCCGCTCTCCGCTGGACGGCTGGAGTGGAAGGTTCTCAACGTGGAGGAGCCCGACAACGCGCACTTCGTGGACGACTACGGACTGTTCACGAAATCCGTCGTGGTATCGGAGATCCTGGACGGGAAGGAGGTCCGCTGGAAACGCCTGGACAAAGTCTGGGACTACCTGGGTGACTCGCAGGCCTTCGTGAAGTACGTGGACGATGAAGTCCGAGAGTATCTGAAGGACGTATCGTGACGGAATTCCTGCTGGCGGCCGCCTCCGCCTTCTGGCTGGGGATCCTGACCTCCATAAGTCCCTGCCCGCTGGCCACCAACATCGCGGCCATCTCCTTTATCGGCCGGCGCGCCGAAGGAGCCATGAAGGCCACCCATTCCGGCCTGGCCTACAGCCTCGGCCGCGCGCTGGCCTACACGGGGCTGGGCGCGGTGGTCGTATTCGGACTCCTCTCCGTGCCCGGTGTGTCCAACTTTCTCCAGCGGTACATGAACAAGCTCCTGGGACCGTTGCTCATCCTCGTGGGCATGCATCTGTTAGGACTCTTGGGCTTCACGCTCGCCACGTCCATCGGAAGCCAGGTCCTCCGGGAGCGCGCGGCGGGCGGAGGCGTCTGGGGCGCTGGCTTCCTGGGCATCCTTTTTGCCCTCTCCCTTTGCCCCGTCTCCGCGGCCCTGTTCTTCGGCAGCCTCATCCCTCTCGCCGTGGCGCAGGGCTCCAAGATCCTCCTGCCCATGCTCTTTGGGGTCGGCACGGGACTGCCCGTGGTAGTCGTGGCGGCCCTGCTTTCCGGGGGAGAGCGGACCCTGGGATCGGCCCTCCACCGGCTGGACAGGGTGCAGAAGTGGTCCCTCCGGATCACGGGCGCGGTGATTATCGGCGTGGGAATCTACTTGACGATTCGTTTCGTCTTTCTCGCGTAAAACGGGTTTGGGAAAGCACCAAGAAAACGAGGGAGGACCCATGTTGGACATCAAGGTGGCGGGACCGGGATGCCGGAACTGCGTCGAGCTGGAAACCCGGGTCAAACAGGCGCTGGAGGAGCTCCGGGCCGAGGCCACGGTCATGAAGATCACCGATTATCAGGATATCGCCAAAGCCGGCATCATGATGACCCCGGGCCTCATCCTCAACGGAAAGGTGGTCCTCCAGGGGAAGGTGCCCACCGTGGGCATCGTGAAAGGGTACATCCTTGAGGCGATGAAAGGCGAGAAGTGAATCGTGACACGTGAGGAGATGGGTCAAGAGATGAAGCCGGCGCCATCCTTGGGATCCGGCACTTTGGGCGCCGGGTCGGCCGGACCTCTGGGGACGGCTGGGCTGGGGCGGTACCTCCTCGTGGGGTTCCCGTTGCTCACCCTCTGGACCGGCGTGTACTGGATCTTGGAGCCCGCCTCCAAGTGGATCACTTTCGATTTGGCGGGGATGGCTCCCGATTCGCACCTGGGAATGGCCGTCCAGTTCTTCATTTTCGAATCGCCCAAGGTTCTCATGCTCCTGCTGCTCGTCGTCTTCGGCGTGGGCATCCTTCGGAGCTTTTTCACGCCGGAGCGCACGCGCCGGATGCTCACAGGGAAGCGGGAATCGGTGGGCAACGTGCTCGCCGCGATCCTGGGCGTCCCCACGCCCTTTTGCTCCTGCTCCGCCGTTCCGCTCTTCATCGGCTTCGTGACGGCGGGCGTGCCGTTGGGCGTGACGCTCTCCTTCCTCGTCGCCGCGCCCATGGTGAACGAGGTGGCCCTCGTCCTGCTATTCGGCCTCTTCGGGTGGAAGGTGGCCGCCATCTATGCGGGCTCGGGCCTGGCCATCGCCATCCTCGCGGGTTTCGTCATCGGGAGATTGAAGCTCGAAAGCTGGGTGGAAGAGTGGGTCTACCTTACCTCCGCCGGACCTGGGATGGATGGCGAGGTGCGCCTCTCCTGGTCGGAGCGCATCGAGGCAGGTCTGCAGTCCGTACGCGACATCGTGGGCCGGGTGTGGCCCTACGTGCTCGCGGGCATCGCCATCGGGGCGGGCATCCACGGGTACGTGCCCGTGAACGCCATGGCCCAGTTCATGGGCAAGGGCGTCTGGTGGGCCGTTCCCGCCGCGGTCCTCGTGGGCGTGCCCATGTACTCCAACGCCGCGGGCATCATCCCCATCGTCCAGGCGCTCATGGAGAAGGGCGCGGCGCTCGGCACGGTGCTCGCCTTCATGATGGCCGTCATCGGCCTGAGCCTGCCCGAGGCGATCATCCTGCGCAAGGTGCTCAAGCTCAGACTCATCGCCGTCTACTTCGGCGTCGTGGCGGTGGGCATTCTGATGGTCGGGTACCTTTTCAACATCCTGTTCTGAAGGAGGAGAGCGCGGTGAAGAGCCGAAACTGGGTCTTCTGGTTGTTGGCGTCGCTCCTCTTCTTGGGCGCCACGCTGGCCTATGCTCTTTCTCGCGATCTCGTGGCCCTCGTCGGCCTGCCCCTGGGGTTCCTCTTCGGGTTCTTTCTGCACAAGGGCGACCTGTGCGGGGTCCTCGTGGGGATGGGCGCCTGGTTCGCCAACGGATGCGTCATCGGGAACATCCTCTCTGGATGGGCCCTCATGAGCGTGGGGCTCCTCCTCTTCGGGGCGGCGACGATCCTCTCCAACTGGGCCGTCACAAGGGTTTATCTGATGGGGGGCGCACGAGTGTCCCGGCCTGGGTGATTCCCGAAGGGGCCCGACCTCCCCTGGTGCCTCCTGGGAAACTCATGCAGGCTGGTGTTGTTGGTCTCCGTACAGGAGACGCGTACCCCAGCGGGAGGTTGGGAATGGGATCCTCCCGGGCACATCCGTCCGGTTCCAGCCGTTCTTAGTGTGGGGCGCGCGCATTATGGGGGGAGGAACGATGCAGGAAAGGGTCTTGGTCACGGGCGCAACGGGCTATGTGGGCGGACGCCTCGTACCCCGACTTCTCGAGGCGGGCTACAAGGTCCGGTGTCTGGCCCGGGACCCTTCGCGCCTGGAAGGCCGTGGCTGGGAGGGCGTGGAAGTTGTCCGAGGGGACGTCCTGGACCCGGCGAGCCTGGAACCGGCCCTTCACGGTGTCGGCCCCGCCTATTACCTCGTCCATTCCATGGCCACGGGGAGGGAATACCAGGAACGCGACCGGGCCGGGGCGGCCCATTTCCGGGAGGCCGCCGCCCGGGCGGGGGTGAGGCGTGTCATCTACCTGGGAGGCCTGGCCCACGGGGATGAGACCCTGTCTCCCCATCTGCGGTCGCGCCTGGAGACAGGCGAGATCCTGAGGGCGGGGCCCGTTCCGGTGACGGAGTTTCGGGCCTCGGTGATTCTCGGTTCCGGGAGCCTCTCCTTCGAGGTCATCCGGTACCTCACCGAGCGCCTTCCCGTGATGGTCGCTCCCCGGTGGGTCGGCTCCCTCTGCCAGCCCATCGGAATCCGGGACGTCCTCTCCTACCTCGTGAAGGCCCTGGAACACCCCGAGTCCTCCGGGAGGGTTATCGAAATCGGGGGCGCGGACATCTTGACCTACCGGGAGATCATGCTGGCCTACGCCCGGACGAGAGGGTTGAGGCGCAGGATCTACACGGTCCCCGTCCTCACCCCCCGGCTCTCCTCCTACTGGCTGGGCCTGGTGACCCCGGTCCCCACGGGCGTGGCACGGGAACTCATCGAAGGGGTCCGGACCGATTCCGTGTGCTCCGGCGCCTCGGCCCTGGACGTGTTCCCGGAGATCCGACCCGTCCCCTGCGCGGAGGCGCTTCGCCAGGCCGTGGCCTCTCTGGAGGAGCAGCGCGTGGAGACCTCCTGGACCCTGGCTTTCTCGCCCGCCTCCGAATCGGCGGACCAGGCCGTTTTCCTCCGGGACGAGGAGGGACTGATTGTGGAGGAGCGGCGCCTGAGGGTGGACGCCCCCCCCGAGAAGGTCTTCGGCGCCGTTTCCAGCCTCGGAGGCGACAACGGGTGGTACTACGCCGATTTCCTGTGGAAATGGAGGGGGTTCCTGGATCTCCTGGCGGGTGGGGTGGGCATGCGTAGGGGCCGGAGACACCCTACCCTCCTCCGGCCCGGAGACCCGGTGGATTTCTGGAGGGTGGAGGCCTGGGTCCCTCCCTCCCTTCTGCGCCTCCGTGCGGAGATGAAACTCCCCGGGAGGGCGTGGCTCGAATTCAGGGTGCGTCCCGAGGGATCCGAATCAAGCTGGATCATTCAGAGGGCCCTTTTCGATTCCCGCGGGCTGGCGGGCCTTCTGTACTGGTACGCCCTCTATCCCATCCACCGGATCATCTTCTCGGGACTGGTAAAGGCCATTGGCCGCCGCGCGGTCCGGAATGGGCGCACCTGTCAAGTCGGAACCAGGGGAGTGTAAACAGAGTTCACGAAACGACCTCCTTCTTGGTAACCAGGTTATCGTTTTGCCCAGTTGAAATCATTCTGTTCCTGCCCTATACTTTCCAAAGTCAAGGAGGGTAGATCGTTCACAATTTCTTGGGGAGAACGGTCCGGCAAGAGGGAAAACCGCGCCGGATGCCCCCGCCGCCTGGGGGGAGAGACCACGGTGGGGCCGAGCGAGGCAGGAACTGGCGGGGAGGGGGGCTCGACGACGTGAGCCATCGGATACTCGTTCTGGATGGAAACGCCGACCACGCGAAGACCTTGACGGCATGGCTGGCCTCCGAAGGCCGGCAAGTCATCCCGGCAACCAGCCCCGCCCAGGCGGTGTCGGAGATCGAGACCTGCCTTCCCGACCTGGTCGTGCTGGGCTCTTGCCCCCGAGGGAACGGGAGCCGGCCGTTCTTCGAGCAACTCTCGGCCCTTCAGGCGGACCGGAATGTGCCGGTCCTCCTTCTGGCCCGGGAGGGGCGCGAGAGCGATGTGACGGAAGGTGTCTTCTACCCCGATGACGTACTCCTCGGGCCGCTCAGCATGCCGCAGGTGACGGCCCGGGTCCGGTCCCTCCTCAAGACCAAGGCCTTGGCGGACCGCCTCCGGCTTGCCTACTTCCACCTCGACGAACTGAGTGGCTTCACCGAGACGTACGCCGATCAGATCGTGGCGGACTGGAGGCCCGAGGACCTCGCGGCGCGCATGGCCTCCGTTCTCCTGAGCCCGAGGGAAGGGACCCCTCAACGGCCGAGCTTTATCTGGGGGTCGGCGGTCATCCGGGGCCGCCGCCACGGCATCGCCTGCTATCGCACCAACGGCGATTGGCACAGCCTCGTGACGCGGTGTCCATCGGGGGAGCTGGAGAAGCTCCTCCGCCCGTACGCCATCGCCCCGGGCCGCTTCATATGCAACGCGCCCCTTCCGGGCCGCCTGAAGGCCGTCCTCGGCGTGAGTCCAGAGCTTTCCCTGCCCAACTTCGCCGCCATCTTCCGGGAGGACGACGCCCTCCTGGCGGCCGGATATCCGTGGGAGGTGACCATCCATGACCTGCCTCTCCTTCAGGCCTCCCTCCGCCAGTGGTCCGTCTTTCGCCGCATCTGGCGGGAGGCGAGGAAGACCGAGGAGGCCAACTTCCAGGCCATGGAGGCCCTGGCCCTGGCCGCCGAATTCCACGATTCGACCACGGCCGGCCACGTGCGCCGCCTCAACACATACGCCCGGAATCTCTCCCGGCTTCTCGGGCAAAGTTCACGATTCGTGCGGTGGATCTCGCACTGCGCCCAGCTCCATGACGTGGGCAAACTGACTCTTCCGGGCTCCCTGCTCAACAAGCGGGGGCCTCTCGATCCCGGGGAGTGGGAGCGGGTGCGGGCCCACACCGTGAACGGCGCCCGGCTCCTCGGCCATTCGCCTCAACTGGCCATGGCCGCACGGATCGCGCGGCACCATCACGAGAATTTCGACGGCACGGGCTATCCCGACGGCCTGGCCGCGGAGCGGATCCCCCTCGAGGCGAGGATCGTCAAGCTGGCCGACGTCTACGACGCGCTCCGGACCGAACGACCCTACAAAAAGGGGTACTCTCACCAGGAGGCCTTGGAGGTGCTGGCGAAAGGGGACGGCCGGGTCCTGCCGGTCCACTTCGATCCCTCCGTCCTGGAGGCCTTCCTCTCCTCCCACCGGGACTTTGAAGCCGTGTTCGACGGCGATCGTACCGGCGCCGCTTCCTGACCCTTCCTCCATCCTCCCTGCGCCCCTTTCCGATGCTCCGGTTGCGGCGGACGGCCGGGCCGTTGTAGGGTGGGAAAGGAGGCCTCTATGGGCAACTGGGAGGATGAAGAGGAAGCCAAGCCCAAAGGGGAGCCCGGAGAGGCGTGCGACCTCTGCGGCGTCAAGGGCTTCTGGCTCCACATGAGCAAGTGTCCCATGTGCCACAAATTCGTGTGCGACGAATGCCGGTACCAATACGGCGGCAAGGACTTCTGCGGCCGGCACTGCGCGAACGAGTTTTTCTGGGGAGGCGAAGATGGCGAAGTCGACGACCTATGAGGTTCATCTCGAGCTGACGCACCGCCCCCGAAGGCTCCGCGAAAACCCGATCCTGAGGTCCATGGTGGAGGAGACGAGGCTCTTCCCGAAGGATTTCGTATACCCCATGTTTCTGTGCGAGGGCTCCAAGGTCCGGCAGGAGGTGGGATCCATGCCGGGCGTCTTCCGCCAGTCGGTGGATCAGGGCCTGAGGGAGATGGAAGAGGTCCTCTCCCTCGGGGTCCGGTCGGTGATCCTCTTCGGCATTCCTTCGAGGAAGGATCCCCTCGGCCGGGAGGCCTACGCCCCCCAGGGCATCATTCAGAAGGGCATCCGAGCGGCCAAGAAAGCCTTCGGCGCCGACCTCCTCGTGATCACCGACGTGTGCCTGTGCGAGTACACGGACCACGGACACTGCGCCCCCGTCGCCGAGGGGCGGATCCTCAACGATCCGGGCGTGGCCATCCACTGCAAGACCGCCCTGTCCCACGCCGAGGCCGGAGCGGACGTGGTGGCGCCCTCGGACATGATGGACGGCCGGGTGGGGGCCATCCGCGCGTCCCTCGACGGGGCCGGGTTCGAGCGGGTTCCCATCCTGGCCTACTCGGCCAAGTACGCCTCAGCCTTCTATGGCCCCTTCCGGGACGCGGCCGATTCGACGCCGCAGTTCGGAGACCGGCGCTCCTACCAGATGGACCCGGCCAACTCGGAAGAGGCCCTCCGAGAGGTGGCCCTCGACATCGAGGAAGGGGCGGACATTGTCATGGTGAAGCCCGCCCTGCCTTATCTGGACGTGATCCGGCGGGTGAAGGAGACCTTCCAGATGCCCGTGGCGGCCTACAACGTGAGCGGGGAATACGCCATGATCAAGGCCGCCGCGCGGCTCGGCTGGATCGACCACGATCGGGCCATGATGGAATCCCTCACGGCCATCAAGCGGGCCGGGGCGTCCATCGTTCTCACGTACTTCGCCAAGGAGGCGGCGGCCCTGCTCCGCCGCGAGGACGGCCAGGGAACCCGAAGGCGGAAGTGAGCCTGCGGGAGCGCGGCGGGACGTGGTGCGGCAGCCCGCGCCGGGGGCGGGCGCTTCAGGCGCGGTGCATCGAGTGGTGGGGTCGCGCGTACCGTTCCGTAGGGGGAAAGGCCGTGTCCTCGGGAAGGTCGGCGCAATCGGGCAGGTTGCCGCAGGCGGAGCGCTTCACGAGATCCGCGCTCAGCACCTGGCGGAGAGCCACGTACAATCCCATCCGAAGATCGTCCCGAAGCCCGGGCGAACAGTGGCATTCGAAGACGGAAAAGGAGGCTTGGACCAGATCCTCCAGAAGGGCTTCCGAAGTGATGGAATCCTTGAGCTGAATCCGCATGATCTTCCCCCGGGCCCGAACCGATGGTTTCGGCCCCTCGGTCGGGCCGACGGAACGGAAGCGGACGGGCTCCGAAGGAAACATACACTCCGCGGCCGCGCCGGTCGCCGGGCCGGCGGGGTCAGAAACCTCGCGAAGGCCATATGCCCCAAGTGTTGGGGGATATGCCCCATGTGATAAGTGGAATTTCGAAACGCTCCCGGCCCTCAACGGAGGGAGTCCAGGGCCGCATCTGGTACCATGGATCACGAGGGCGCGCCGGCGGGGGCTCCGCGGCGGGCCTTCGGGAGGGGAGGCCCGGTCGTGTTCCTGACGCTGGAGGGCATCGAGGGGAGCGGCAAGTCGACGCAGGCGTCCCTGCTGGCCGACGCTTTGCGGAGCCGAGGGCGGGAGGTGCTGCTCACGCGTGAGCCCGGCGGCTCTCCGGTGGGGGGGGCCTTGAGGCACCTGCTCCTCTCCGGCGAGTACTCCCCCAGTTCCCGGTGCGAACTCCTTCTCTACGGCGCCGAGCGCGCGGAGCACGTGGCCCGGGTGATCCGTCCCGCCCTGGCGCGGGGGGTATGGGTCCTCTGCGATCGGTACGGGGATGCGACCCGTGCGTACCAGGCCTTCGGGAGGGGCCTTCCGAGGGAGGTGGTGGAGGCGGTCCACCTTGCGGCCACCGAAGGGCTGGAGCCGGACCTCACGCTCTACCTTCGCCTCCCTCCAGAGGAGGGCCTTTCCCGAGCCCGGGCGAGGAACGGGGCGAGGGCGAGCCGGGAGGGAAGGTTCGAGGACGAGTCCATGGAGTTCCACGGGAGGGTGGCGAGAGGGTACGAGGCGCTGGCCGCCGAATTCCCCGAGCGGATTCACCCCGTGGACGCCTCGGGGGGCGTGGAAACGGTTCACCGGCGAATCCTCGCGCTCCTGGAGAATCGCGGTGTCCTTTAAGTCCGCCCGCTGGGCCGTCGAGTTCGCCGCGGTGCAGTCCCTGGCCCACCTGGTCTCCCGGCTCACCCCTGCCACGCGCCGCTCCCTGGGGCGGGCCCTCGGGTCGGCCGTCTACCTCCTGGACGCCCGCCACCGCCGAGTGGCCCTGCATAACCTGGAGCGCGCCCTCCCCGCCCTTTCCTCCCGGGAGCGCCGGGCTGTCGCCAGGGGTGCTTTCTCTCATCTTGGCCGGCTTCTCGTGGAGATCTTGGAGCACAAGGAGCCGCCCACGGCCCTGCTGGGCCGCTGCCGATTCGAGGGCCTCGAGCACCTGAGGGCCGCCGCCGAGGCGGGTCGAGGGTATTTTCTCGTTTCCGCCCATTTCGGGAACTGGGAGAGGGTCGCCCTTCTCCAGGCGGCCCTCGGCTATCCTCTCTGGATGATTACCCGGCCCCTGGATAACCCCAGGCTGGAGGCCTTCCTCGCCCGGCGGCGCGAGAGCACGGGGAACCGGGTCATCCACAAGAGACGGGCCGTGCGGGAGATGGTCAAGGGCCTGCGCGAGGGCCGGGGCATCGCCCTCGTCATCGACCAGAATTTCGGGGAGCCGGGCCGGGTCTTCGTTCCCTTCTTCGGCCGCCCCGCGGCCACCACGCCCGTCCTGGGCAGCCTCGCCGTGCGGACCGGGGCGGCCGTCCTTCCCGTCTTTGCGTTCCCGGAGGAAGGCGGCTGGTACCGGATCGTCTACGGCCCTCCCATCGAGGCGCCCTCCACGGGAGACCCCGAGGCCGACGCCATCTCGGTGACGGCGGCGGCGACGGCCCGCATCGAAGAGGCGGTCCGCGCCTGCCCCGGGGCCTGGTTCTGGATGCACCGGCGGTGGCGGACCCGTCCCGACGGCCCCGACGACGGGCCCTGACCCATTCCCGATTGGCCCTCCATCCGGCATACTGTCCTTCTGCGAAGGAGTGGCGGATGGAGAGGAGCGGCGGCGGCCGGTGGGCGGTCTTCTTCGACCGCGATGGAACCCTGACCGAGGAGGTGGGCTACGTGAACCACCCCGACCGACTGGCCCTGATTCCCGGTGCCGCCGAAGCGGTCGCCCTTCTGAACCGGGTCGGGGTTCCCGCCATCCTGGCGACCAACCAGGCGGGGGTGGCGCGCGGCTACTTCACCGAGGAGATGGTCCTGCAGGTCCTGAAGCGCCTGGAGGACCTGCTCGCCCGGCTGGGCGCGCGCCTCGACGCGCTGTACTACTGCCCCCACCACCCCACCGTGGGCCCCGCGCCCTACCGGACGGCATGCGACTGCCGCAAGCCCAGACCGGGCATGCTCCTTCGGGGGGCGGAAGCCTTCGGGCTGGACCTCGCACGGTGCTATGTCGTGGGGGACAAGATCAGCGACGTGGGCTTCGCCCGGGCCGCGGGGGCCAAGGGAGTTCTCGTCCTCACGGGTTACGGGCGAGGAGAACACGCCTTTCAGCGGGACCAGTGGACGGTGACGCCCGACCATGTGGCCGAGGACGCGTACGGCGCGGTGCGCTGGATCCTTGGGCAGGAGGGGCTGGCCCATAAGGCGGAGGGGACGTCCGGGGAGGGCCGCCCATGAGTGCTGGAATTTCGGCGAAAACCGTGGATCTCCGAGACAGGTGGAGGCGCCTGGCCGACGTGGCGGACGCCTTCGCGGGGACCCCTGTGGCCGTCCTCGGCGACCTCGTCCTCGACCGGTTCTGGTACGGCGCCGTCCAACGCATCTCCCGGGAGGCGCCCGTCCCCATCGTCCGCCTCACCCGCGCGCGCCTTCTGCCCGGATGCGCCGCCAACACCGTCTGGAACCTGGCCGCCCTCGGCGCCGACGTGCGGCCCGTGGGCGTCGCCGGGGAAGACGAAACAGGACGCCAGCTCCTGGACCTCTTCCGGGAGCGCGGGTTGTCCGTGGACGGGATCGTTTCTCGACCCGGATGGGAGACGCCCACCAAGACTCGGGTCCTCGCCGGCACCCTCCACGGGCCGCGCCAGCAGCTCGTCCGCGTGGATTCGGGCGAGGAGAACGCCCTCCCCGGCGACCTCCTGGCCCAGGTTCGCACGCGCCTGGAGGCGGCCGCGCGCGGGGCCCGGGCCCTGGTTCTCTCGGACTACGGGTACGGGCTCGTGGAGGCGGCCTGGAGTCCGGACTGCGTGGAAAAGGTCCCCATCGTGGCCCTCGACTCGCGCTTTGGCCTCCTCCGCTATTCCGGGCTCACGACGGCCACGCCCAACGAGGAGGAGTTCGACGACGCCTGCGGCGCTCCGGCCGGAGACGACGAGGCCGGCCTGGCGGTGAGGGGGGAGGCGCTTCGAGCCCGGCAGGGCTTGAAAGCCCTCCTCGTGACCCGGGGGGCCCGCGGGATGGCCCTTTTCGAGGAAGGGGCTCCGCCGGTTCTCCTTCCGATCGTCGGCTCCGACCAGGTGGTGGACGTGACGGGAGCGGGCGACACGGTCATCAGCACGTACGTCCTTGCGCTCTGCTCCGGGGCCTCCTTTCTCGAGGCGGCCGCCCTGGCCAATGTGGCGGGAGGCATCGTGGTCCAGAAGCACGGCACGGCCACCACGAGTGTGGTCGAATTGAAGCGGACCCTCCAGGCCTGGGGGGAGGGGCGGCTCTGATGGGGACTCCCGGGACCGGCTTCTCCGAAGCCGTCGCCAGAAAAGTCCTGACGCGCCAGGAGGCCGAGGTTCTCCTGTCCCGCGCCAGCCGCTCGGGCAAGACCCTGGCGCTCGCCAACGGGTGCTTCGATCTCCTCCACGTGGGCCACGTGCGGTACCTTCAGGGGGCCAAGGCCGAGGCAGACCTCCTCCTG
Organism: Acidobacteriota bacterium; assembly: GCA_040752915.1. Classification (NCBI taxonomy): domain Bacteria; kingdom Pseudomonadati; phylum Acidobacteriota; species Acidobacteriota bacterium. The sequence goes on along the minus strand of JBFMHB010000018.1, from coordinate 7,959 downwards.
GTGGCGGTGAACGCGGATGCCTCCGTGCGCCGCCTCAAGGGCGAGGGACGGCCCCTGCAGACCGAGGCGGACCGTGCCGAGATCGTGGCCTCGCTGGCCTGCGTGGATTACGTGACCGTTTTTCCGGAGGACACCGTGGTCCCCCTCATCGAGGCCCTGGAACCCGACGTCCACTGCAAGGGCACCGACTACACGGCCGAGACCGTTCCCGAACGGGAGGCCGTCCGGGCTCACGGCGGCCGGGTGGCCATCGTAGGCGACCCGAAAAACCACGCGACGACGGAGATCCTGGGGAGAATCGCGAGACGTTAGACGGGAGAGGGGGGACGGGAGACGTGAGACGGGAGACGCGGAGCCAGGGAAGATCGGCCGCCGAGAACCCAGTTCCTCAATCCACGGTGATGGCGCCCTGTGGGCAGTTCTCCACGCAGAGGTTGCAGCCCGTGCAGCTCTCCTCGCGGACGACCTTGATGAGCGAATTCACGACCTCGAAAACGTCCTCGGGGCACACTTCCAGGCACATCCTGTTGTCCTCGCACTCGTTGTAATCCACCTTCACCGTGTACATCCTCGCCTCCGTTTCCTCCCAACATGGGAGCCCCCCGCCTGCTTGTCAAGGGCCCTGCGCGGAGCGTGCCCGAAGTGTCGACGCGGAGAGGACAGAAGCGCGTCCCCTGTCAAGGATGCTTCCAGGATGGGAGCGCAATCCGCGGCGCCTGTGCTAGGATGGCCGCGTCCCCGGCGGGTTCCGGTGGCGCGGGCCGGAGGGAAGCATGGCGTTGTCGTGCGGCATCGTGGGGTCGGCCAAGGCGGGCAAGACGACCATTTTCAACGCCCTCACCGCGTCGAGCGCGGAGGTGGGCGGCTTTACGGGCGCCTCGTCGGATCCGAACATCGGCCAGGCCCAGGTGCCTGACCCGCGGCTGGCGGATCTCGGGCGGGTCTTCAAGTCGAAGAAGATCACCCCTACGACCCTCCAGTTCGTGGACGTGGCCGGCCTGGTCCGGGGCTCGTCTCGAGGCGGAGGGCTCGGAAACCAGTTCCTGGCCCACATCCGGGAAGTGGACGCCGTCGTCCACGTGGTGCGGTGCTTCGACGACCCGAACGTTCCCCACGAAGAGGGCTCCGTGGATCCCGTCCGTGACGCCGAGACGGTGAACCTCGAGTTGGCCCTCGCCGATCTGTCGGCCGTGGAGCGGCGGATGGAGCGGACGATCAAGCTGGCCCGTTCGGGGGACGCGCCCGCCCGGAAACTCATGGAAGTCCTGGAACGACTCAAGGCGGTCCTGGAGGAGGGACGCTTCGCCGCCCAGGCGGAGGTCCGCCCCGAAGAGGCGCCCCTCCTGTCCGACCTGTTCCTCCTCACCGTCAAGCCCGTCATTTACGTGGCCAACGTGGACGAAGCCGGCCTCGATCCGGGCCACCCTCACGCTTCCGCCCTGGAGGCCCTGGCGGCGCGCGAAGGCCGCGCTTGCCTGAGAATCTGCGGAAAGGTGGAGGCCGAAATGGCCCTCCTGCCCGAGGCCGACCGGCAGGAATTCATGGCGGCCTACGGCCTGAGCGAATCGGGTCTCTCCAAGCTGATCCACGCCGCCTTCTCCTCCCTGGACCTCATGACCTTCCTCACGGCCGGCGAAAAGGAGACCCGCGCCTGGACCATCGCGCGCGGCACCCGGGCGCCCCAGGCCGCGGGCAAGATCCATTCGGATCTGGAGCGGGGCTTCATCCGCCTCGAGGTCTACTCCTACGAGGACTGGGTGGCCTGCTCCCGGGACGAGAAGAAGGTCAAGGAGCGGGGGCTCTACCGGTCCGAGGGGCGGGACTATGTCATGCGGGAAGGCGACGTGTGCCTCTTCCGCTTCAATGTGTGAGGGGGCGGTTCCGATCGGGAGGCCACCATGGAACTGGACCTGAGCAAGGGAAGGGCGTCGGCCAGCCACCTCGTGTTGCCCATCGACACGAACCCCCTCGGGGCGCTCTTCGGCGGCCGGGCGGTCCAGTGGATGGACATCGCGGCGGGGCTTGCGGCCATCCGCCTATCCGGCAAGACCTGCGTGACGGCCTCCATCGAGCGCCTCGATTTCAAGGTCCCGGTCAAGTGGGGGGACATCGCCGTGGTGGAGGCGCAGGTTCTCACCGTGGGCCGGACCTCCATGGTCGTTGAGGTGAAGATGTCCCGGGAGGAGGCGGCGACGGGCGCGCGCCACCTGTGCACCTCCGGGCTGTTTCACATGGTGGCGCTGGACGCGCAGGGCCGGCCCACGCCGGTTCTCACGCCGTGATCCGATGACCGCCGGGCCCAAAGCCCCGGCTCCCCGCGCCGGAAAGCCCAGGGAGCCCCGCCGCCTGACTGCGGACGTCCTCCACGTGGCTCAGGCCCTCGTGGGAAAGCCCCTCGCCTCCCCCGGACGGCGGTTCCTGGCCCTCTTCCTGGACGGTCTGATCCTCCTGTTGCCCACCCTGGCCGTCGCCGTCGCGGCGGCGTACGTCTCCCTCCGGATCACCGATCCCGCCGCCGTGAAGGCCCTCTGGGCCCTCCAGCGCGCCGACGTCAGGGAGGAACCGGAAACGGTCCGGCGGGCGTGGAGAGACCTGGCTCCTCTTCTGGTGCGCCTGGAATCTCCAGGGGTTCCGCCCCGCGCCGCCGACGCGGTGGAGCGCGGGGACCTCGACGAGGCGGCCCAGGCCCTTCTGGACTGGCACCTCCTCATCGCGCTGGCCATCGGGGAGCACGAGGAACTGAAACGCCAGGAGGGGACGGTCGTCTTCAGGGTGGAGAAGGCCATTCCCGGCCCCCTCCGCTGGATCTCGCTCTTCGGCGTGGCGGCCCTCTACTTCACGGTGCTCACGGCCCGATGGGGGCGAACCCTCGGAAAGCGGATGGCGGGCATCCGGGTGGCCCACCTCGGCGGCGAACGGCTCTCCCTTTTGGAGAGCTTCGAGCGCTTCGCGGGATACCTTGAGATCGCCGGCACGCTGGGCCTTGCCCTGCTGTCCCTATGGCGGGACCCCAACCGCCGCATGCCCCACGACCGTGTGGCCCATACCGTCGTCTTGCGGGAAGAGCGGAAGAAATCGATGCCCGCCATGACCCGCGGGAGGGCCCGGTGAGCAAGAGGGCGGTCCGGGCGGCGGCGGCCGTCCTGTTTTCGATGGCGGTTCTCGGCCAGCCCGATCCCCGTGAGTACGAGCGCGTCTTCCTGGAAGCGCGGGCCCGCCTGGAGGGCCTTTACGGGGTGCCCCCGGCCCTGAGGGGAGCCCCCATCCGGGTGACGGTGGCCGCCGTGCCGGGCGAACTGCCTGCCGAATGGGCCGGTCTTCCGTCCTTCGCGGCGGGCGCGGCGGTGGAGGAGGAGGGGAGGATCGTCGTCATCCTCTCCCGCTGCGGTCGCTACCCCTTCGGCGACGGTCGTCAGACCCTCGTCCACGAGGTCTCCCACGTGGCCCTCTACCGGGCCCTGGGCAAGCGCCCCCCCCGTTGGTTCGACGAGGGCCTGGCCATGCGGGCCTCGGGGGAGTGGGACCTTCGGGACGAATGGAACGCGGCGCTCGCCCTGAGGGACGTGGCCCGGGGCCGCTGGCGGATCGCCCAGATGGAGGAGGACTTCGCCCAGGGCGAGGGCGCCGTGCGGCGCTCTTACGCGCTGGCCAAGGGCTTCGTGCGGGACCTCTTCAAGGACGACGCGTCCTTGCGGCTTTTCCTGGACGAGGCGCGACGGATGGGGTCGGTGGACGCCGCCTTCGCCGTGACCTTCGGGATGCCGCCCGACGCCGCCTTCCGAGCGTGGGCCAAGAACCTCCCCTGGTGGGGGGAGTGGGTGGTGGTCCTTTCTTCGCCCGGCCTCCTGTGGACGGGGGTGCTCCTCCTCTTCTTCGCCGCAGTGGCGGCGGCCTACCGGCGACGGCGGCGGAAATACGAGGCTCTCCCCGATTGAGGAGAAGGTCGGGAAATGGCTCAAGGTCGCGCGTGTTAGAGTAGCCTGAGGGTGCGGGCCATGAGGATCCTGAAAAATACCTTCGTGATCCTGCTGGCGGCGGGCCTTTTTGGCCTGCTCGTGCACCTTCACGCTCCGGCGGGCGGCGAAGGGCTCCGCCGTGCGGACCGCCCCTGCCCCGTCTGCGCGAGCGTCGGCGCGGGCCTGGACCGGCCCGGGGAGCCGCCCTCCCTGGGCTCTCCGGACGCGCCGGCCTCTCCGCCCCCGGCCACCGAGCGATCGCGCCCGGCCTCCTGCGGGAGGGAGACGCCCAAGGGCCGAGCGCCTCCCGCCTGATCCCCTTTCCGGATCGGGCTCCACCGCCTTCGAATTCTTGACTCGCTTCGTTTTCGGGAGGCTCGCTCATGAGGAAGATCCTTCTCCTCTCGGCCCTCTGCATGTCCCTGGCCGTTCCGACGGCCTCCAGGGCGCAGACGGGACCGGAGGAAATCGAGAAGAAACTGGCCGTCCTCGAAGGCCGCATGGCCGACCTGGCGGCGCGGTACGAAGCCCAGATCGCAGAACTGAGGAGGGAGGTGGCCGCCCTGAGGCAGGCCGCTACGTCCGGGCACGAGGCCCACGGCCTGCCGTCCGCCCCCGCCTCGCGCCCCGCGGCCAACCTGCTCAACCCTGCCCTTTCCGTGATCCCAGACTTCGCCTTCTCGGCCGGCAACGACCCGCGCTGGAGGGCCACCGACGCCGCCTCGCTGAGGGAGCTGGAGCTGTCCTTCTCCGCCAGCGTGGACCCCTATGCCCAGGCCTTTGCGTCCGTGGCCCTGCACAGGCACGGACACGGCGACGCGCTCGCGGACCGCTTCGCGGGGGCAGGGGGCCGAGCGGAAGAGGAGCGCGCCCATTCGGAGGGCTACACCGCCGAAGTGGAGGAGGCGTACGCCGTCTTTCCTGGACTTCCGGGAGGTTGGACGCTGAAGGCGGGGCGCTTCTACGCGGGTTTCGGCAAAGAGAACGGGCAGCACACCCACACGTGGCGCCAGGCCGACCGACCCCTGGCGCTGAACGCGGTCCTGGGAGGGGAGGGCCACGGCCTGAGCGACGTGGGGATCGGCGCGACAAAGATCCTGCCCACTCCCTGGCTGAGCGATGTCACCGTCGAAGCGCTCGGCGGGCGGTCCGAGGATCTCTTCGGCGGTCGGCGGTCGGACCTCGCCTACCTCCTGGCGTGGCGCCACTTTTTGGACCTGTCGGAAGGGTCCAGCGTGGAGGCGCTCCTCACGGGCTTGGGGGGACGGAACGCGACGGGCGGGGCCACGCGTTTGGGCAACCTGTCCCTGACCTACCGCCGGCGGCCGCTCTCGGACCGCTACCGGACCTTTCTGTGGCGCACCGAGTACATGCGGAGGGACTACCGGGTCCACGGCCCCGCGCCGGGCACCGGCGTTTCCTCCTCCCCGATGCGTTGGACGGAGCGCACCGAAGGCCTCTTTTCCTACGTGGACTGGCAGGTGGCCCGCGGCTGGTCGGTGGGCGTCCGGGCCGACTGGGTCCGGTATCCGGGGCCCGGCCGCAGGGATCAGGGCGGAGCCCTCGTGCTCACCTGGTATCCCAGCGAGTACCAGAAACTGAGGGTCCAATTCCAGCGCGTGGATTACGCCGTGCTCGGCCCGAAGAACGCGCTCGTCGTGGAGTACGGGTTCTCCCTCGGCCCCCACGGCGCGCACCCGTATTGAGCCGGTCCCCCGGCTCGTTCGAGAAAGGACGAACATGAAGACGACCTTGACCGCCCTTCTTCTCCTGGCGGGGATCGCGGCGAACGGCGGGGACCGCTTCCGGGTGGTGGCCACCTACGACGTGTACGCACAGTTGGCCCGGGCCGTGGGAGGCGACCGGGCGGAGGTCTCGGCCCTCGCCGACGGACGCCAGGATCCCCACTACGTGGAAGCCAAACCCAGCTACCTCGTGGCCCTTCACAGGGCCGACGCACTCCTCCTGAACGGCCTGGACCTGGAGGTCGGCTTCCTTCCGGCCCTGCTTCAACAGTCGGGCAACAAGAAGATTCAGCCGGGCGCCCCGGGCCATGTGGATCTCTCCCGATTCGTCACGCCCATCGAGGTCCCCCGCGCGGGCGCCGACCGCTCCATGGGGGACGTTCACCCCTTCGGAAACCCGCACTACCACCTCGATCCCCGCAACATGGCCGCCCTGGCGCGAGGGATGGCCGAGGCCTTCGGGCGCATCGATCCAGCGGGAGCCGAAGGCCACCGGAGGAGGGGAGAGGCGGCGGCCCGCGAATTCCTGGACCTGGACGCCGAACTCGGTCGTCTGCTCGCCCCCCTTCGCGGGTCTCCCGTCGTGACCTACCACTCCACGCTCAACTATTTCTTTTTCCGCTACGAGATCCCCGTGGCGGGGTACGTGGAGCCCAAGCCGGGCATCAAGCCGGGACCGGCCAGCCTCCTCGAACTGGAGAGAACCATGCGGGAGAGGGCCGTCCGGGTCGTCGTCGCCGAGCCTTATATGGACCTGAAGGTGGCGAGGAGGGTGGCCCAGGACACGGGCGCGCGCCTCGTCCTCGTCCCGGCCTACACGGGGGGGCAGGAGGGCGCCGCCACGTACGGGGAGATGATGCGCACGCTCGCGTCGAGGCTGGCGGATGCGGCCCGGGGGTGAGAACCTCATCACCCTGGAAGGCGTCGCCGTCGGCTTCGGGCGGCCCCTCCTGTCGGGGATCGACGCCCGGGTGTGCGCCGGGGACTACTGGGGCATCTTCGGCCCGAACGGGGCCGGCAAAACGACCCTCATCAAGACCGTCCTGGGGGTCCTGAAGCCCCTCGCCGGACGGCTGGACAGAAAGCCCGGCCTGCGCGTGGGATACGTGCCCCAGCTCTCGACTCTGGGGGACAGCCTGCCCCTCTCGGTGCGGCAGGTTGTGGATCTGGGCGCCCTGGACCTTCGCGGCCTCTCTCAGGCGGAGGAGGCCTTGGCCCGCCTGGGGCTGGAGGGCCTGGCCGAGGCCCCCTTCGCCTCCCTCTCCGGAGGCCAGCGCCAGCGCGTGATGGTGGCGCGGGCGCTGCACCGGCGCCCCGACGTTCTCGTTCTCGACGAGCCGGGGAACAACGTGGACCTCCTGACCCGCCACGCCCTCATGCACCTGCTGAGGGACCTGAACCGGGAGGGCACGGCGATCCTCCTCGTCACCCACCACCTCGGGGAGATCGGACCCGAAGTGAACCGGATCCTCTGGCTCGACGCGCGGGAGGGCCTGTGCCTGGCCGGCTCCATGGAGGAGGTCTTCTCGGATGACCGATTGAAGGCCGCCTACGGAGGCGGCCTGGCCCTCGTTCAAGGTCCGTCGGGCCCCTCCCTGGCCTGGACCTGCGAGGAGGGGGAGGTGGACCGTGTTTGAGACCCTCTTCCTCCTGAAGTGGCCCCTGGCCGGCGTGCTCGTGGCGGCCCTTCCCCTGGCATATTACGGTGTCTTCCTCCTCGAACGGCGCATGGTTTTCGTCAGCGTGACCCTCGCCCAGGCGGCCATGGCCGGAGCCGCGGCCGCCTCCTTCCTCCACGCGGATCCCCGGGCGACGGCCTTCCTGGCCACGTCCCTCGTCATCGCCGCCCTGGCCCGAGGCCGGGGCGAGAGGGGTTTCCTGCCGGGAGACGCCGTCCTCGGCGTCCTGTACGTGGTCCTGGGCGGGGTCACCGTGATCCTGTTGAGCCGGAGCGCCCACGGCGGGATGGACGAAGCCACGCTCCTTTTCGGATCGCTTCTGGGCGTCGTCCGGTCCGACGTATGGGTCCTTCTGGTCGTGGGGGCGGCGGTGGGGGCCGTGGCTCTCCTCGGCCACAGATGGTTCCTCGCCACGGCCTTCGACCCGGAGACCTCGGAGGTCCTGGGGTACCGGGTGGCGCTCGTGGAGGCGGCCTTCTTCGGAGGCCTGGGCCTCATGCTGTCGGTTTCCATCCGGCTCCTCGGGGTCCTGCTCTCCTTCGCCCTCCTGGTGCTGCCCGCGGCGGCGGCCCGGAGCCT
>JBFMHB010000017.1 GCA_040752915.1 Acidobacteriota bacterium | reverse complement strand
TGTTCTCTCCAAAGGCCTCCCTTCTTCGTAGGGGAGGGCCCCCGCGCCCTCCCCCCACGAAGGCCTCCACCGTAGCGGCCCTTGCTCGCCAAGGGCCGGCCCTTCGGCCGATGCGAGCATCGGCCGCTACGAAGACAATCCCCGCGACGGTAAGTACGGAGGAGGCTTGAAACGCCGAATCGAACGGGGCAGAATCGAAGCCACCGGCAGGGGAAAACAACGGAGAGAGGCCAACGGGTCGGCCGGCCGCGTGAAGGGTCTAGGCCTTGAAAAGGGCAGCCTAACCTGGCGGGCTTATCCTGGGAGGCTGACAGAAGGGGGGCTATCTACATGACTCACATACAGTTGCCAGTATCAGCCTATGTTCTGATAGGCGGCAAGCCAGTGATAGCCCGCCATGTCAGCGGGCTATCACGGCCGTCTATTGGTAGTTAGCCGTCACAAATGCTATTCAGCACAACCGCTCGCACCGATCACAATCCTAAGCGCGCGACAGAAACTGAGTTCGCTTTCTTAGACCGATGCGCTTGGCCTGCCGCCGATAGGGTTCGGTCGTTACTGGAGGTCTGTTTGGAGAATTACCCCACTGCGGAACAGTCAGAACTAATCGCGCGTCTCCGCTCAGGTGACCCTCGCCACTTCGCCTCCGGGACGTTCGAACTGTTCATACACGAGTACCTGCGACGATTGGGATTCGCGCTGACACCTCACCCCGAGCTGCCGAATGGATCGTCAACCCGACCCGATTTTTGCATTACCTGCCCCGACGGCAGTCAGCTCTACCTAGAGGCAGTCTGCGCGTCGGACGATGATGGTCGGGACGTACCGTCGGAAGCCCGGAAGGCCGTCGCTTTGCAGGTGCTTGATTCCGCCTATCACCATTCCTTCATGGTGGCCGTTGATTCCACAGGCGACCCCGCAACACAACCTAGCGGCAGGCGCCTAGCGACTGAGGTTGTTCGGTGGCTTGACACGCTCGACCCAGACCTCGTCATTGCCGAGTCGGCCGATAACTACGCAGCCTTGCCCGAATTCCAGTGGCAGCACGAGGACTGGCGAGTCCGGGTACGCGCCATCCCTGTGAAGCCTGAAGCTCGGAGGTTACCGCGGCGCCTGATTGGGATGCGTAACTTCGGCGCCGGCTTTATTGACACCTGGACCCCGATTCGCGAAGCGGTACTGTCTAAGGCACGATGGTACGGTGTGCTTGACTTGCCATTGGTTGTGGCGGTCAATGTGGATACCTTCAACCTTGATCCAATCGACGAAGCGCAGGCTCTATTCGGCCAGGAGCAGTTCATTTTCACCGTCGGCGCAGAGCAGGATGAACCGCGCTTTGAGCGCGCCCCGAATGGCGCATGGCGAGGGCCTTCCGGCCCACGCGGAACTCGGTGTAGTGGCGCGTGGCTATTCAGCAATCTCTCCCCATACACACTTGCGCGCAGAAGGCATACGCTCTATGTGAACCCCTGGGCAAACCTTCAGCTACCTGACTCCTTTCTACGGATGCCCAATGCCAAAGTCGTGAACGATCGAATTCAGCACAACGCCGGAGAGACCTTTCGCGAAGTACTTGGTCTTAGTGAGAATTGGCCAGAATGACGCCTAACCCGCGGCTCGACCCGACCCGTTCCGGCGGGCTTCGCCCGCCTTCACGGGCGGGTCAACCGCAACGTTACGCCGGTGAAGGAGTGTTAGAGAAATGGTCCTCCTAAATGTCGGTACCGAAGTCTCAACAGGTATGAATGTTGGTTGGACAATACTGGCCGTTGTTGTCCTTCTCGTACTGCTGTGCCCTATGGCCTACGCATCTTTCTACAAAGCAAAGCGCCTAAGCTCAACCAAATACAGTCATCACGTTGGAGCGTTATTGAATTTGGTGATTGGCCTCGCCATTTCATCGGCGTTATTGTTCCATCATAAAGACATTACAGGTATTCTGCTCGCCGCGATTCTAGGCAGCTATTTCCTGGCACTTTCAATAGTTCATTTTAGGCAGATCAAGGGTACAAGCGAAGAAGACAAAAGCAAAAGGGGTCAGGTCTTGTATTGACACATTTCCCCTTGCCACTCCGACATGAACAAGGTTGGCTCTTTGCAAGGGGCTCCTTCGAAGCGGGAATGGGAGAGCAGCGAGGCCGAAGCCGCGGGCCTGTTTGCGAAACCTGCCCACCGCGGTGGGCTTTACCCAGCCGAGCGCCGAGAGGGAAGGGGCCAACCCCTTCCCTCTCGGATTAGTAACAGCCTTCGCTCGCGGTGGTCTAGGTTTTAAAGGACACGTTGAGCGGTCCCCTTGAAAGCACAGGGGAATCCGCCCACCGGTGATCCACGGGGAGCGTCAAGGGGCGCGAACTGGCCTTGGTATAGGCCGATGGTTGCATCGGCCGAGATGCCGGCCCATGCAGGTCAGAAAGGCCGCTTCCGTGGAGGACTTCGAGGAGAGCGGCCAAGGGGGGCCGCCCGGAGGGCCTGGATTGGCGCTACAATGGAGACCCTGCGGGAGACCGGAATGGCTCAGACCTTGTACCTCGTGGACGCCTCGTCGATCCTGTTCCGGGCCTTTTACGCCATCCGGAGCCTCTCCACGCGCGACGGCCGGCCCACGAACGCCATCTACGGCACCCTCAAGATCGCGGAGAAGCTTCTGAAGGACCACCGCCCGGAGCGCGTGGCCTTTGTTTTCGACACGCCCGCGCCCACCTTCCGCCACGAGGCCTTCGAGGCCTACAAGGCCAACCGCCCCGACATGCCCGACGACATGGCGAGGCAGATCGAGCCGGCGAAGGAGATCCTGAGGGCCATGGGCCTTCCCCTCCTCGAAACGCCGGGGTACGAGGCCGACGACCTCATCGGGACGCTGGCCCGGCGCGCCGTGGAGGCGGGAATGGAGGCGGTCATCGTCACCGCCGACAAGGACCTCTTCCAGCTGGTCCGGCCGGGGGTGCGCGTCCTGCACACGAAGAAGGAGGACGCCCTCCTCGACGAGAAGGGAGTGGAGGAGGTCTTCGGCGTGCCGCCCGAGCGCGTGGTGGACGTGCTGGCCCTCTGGGGCGATCCCACGGACAACATCCCCGGCGTTCCGGGGATCGGCGAGAAGGGCGCCAAGGAACTCGTGCGCCAGTACGGGGATCTGGAGGCGGTCCTGGGCCACGCCGCCGAGGTGACCCGCAAGGCTTACCGGGAGGGGCTCTTGCAGTTCGCGGACCAGGCCCGCCTCTCCCGGGACCTCGCCACCATCCGCACGGACGCGCCCGTGGACATTCCGCTGGAAGACCTGCGGCTGGCCGCCCCCGATCGGGAGCGCCTCCAGGCCCTCTTTCGGGAGTACGAATTCTCTTCTCTCGTGGTGCCCGATCCGGGCCAGGCCCCTCCGCCCGGCGCGGAGGCCCCCTCCGCGCGACCGCTGGACGGCCCCGGGTGGGAGGCCCTCTCCCGCGCGGGCGATGTCGGGATGGCCTGGACCGAGGAGGAGATCTTCCTCTCGGACGGCTCCGGCGTGTGGGTCCTTTCCTCCCAAGCCCCGGATGCGCCTCGCCTCGCCCGCCTGCCCCTGTGCGTTCACGGGCTGAAGAGCCTCCTGCGGCGGATGGGGCCCTCCGAATTCCTTCCGGGACCGGGGGCGCTGGACGCGGCGGTGGTGGGGTATCTCCTGGACCCCTCGGCCCGGGTGCCTTCGGTGGCGGACCTTTCGGAGCGGTTCCTCTCCCTCCGGACGGAAGGCGGCCCCCCCGCCCTCCAGGCCCTCCTCCTGGCCCGCCTGGCGCCGGCCCTGCGGGCCGAGCTGGTGCGCCTGGGCATGGGACGCCTCTACGAGGAGATCGAAGGGCCGCTCATCCCCGTTCTGGCTCGCATGGAGGCGGCCGGCGTCGCGGTGGATTCGGCCTATTTCCAGAGGCTGGGCGAGGAGATGGGCGGGGCCCTCAGGGATCTGGAGGGGCGGATCCACGCGGCGGCGGGCCTGTCGTTCAACGTGGCGAGCCCCCGCCAGGTGGGGGAGGTCCTCTTCGAGAAGTTGAACCTGCCCGTCCAGAAGCGCACCTCGAAGACCAAGAGCTACTCCACCGACAGCGAGGTCCTCGAGGCCCTCCGGGAGGCCCACCCCGTGGTGGGCCTGATCCTGGACCACCGGATGCTGGCCAAGCTCAAGGGCACCTACGTGGACACCCTGCCCCAGCAGGTGGACCCGGCCACGGGGCGCATCCACGCGGCCTTCCACCAGACCGTGGCGGCCACGGGGCGCCTCTCCTCCTCGGACCCCAACCTCCAGAACATCCCCGCGCGGGGCGAGTGGGGGCCGCGCATCCGCCGCGGCTTCCTCGCCGCCGAGGGGCACCTCCTGGCGGGGGCCGACTACAGCCAGATCGAACTGCGCATGCTCGCCCACCTCTCGGGGGACGAGGCCCTGGCGAGGATCTTCACGGAGGGCCGGGACATCCACACGGCCACGGCCTCGGAGGTCTTCGGCGTGGCCCCGCCCTTCGTCACGCCCGACATGCGCCGCCAGGCCAAGGCGGTGAACTTCGGCGTCCTCTACGGCATGGGGCCCTTCGGCCTGGCCCGGGAGCTTGGGGTTTCGCAAAAGGAGGCCAAGGCCTTCATCGAACGGTACTTCGCGCGATTCCCTCGGGTGAGGGCCTACGTGGACGGGGTCGTGGAGTCGGTCCTCGCGGCCGAGGAGGTGACGACGATCCTCGGGCGCCGCCGGCTCTTCCCGGGCATCGCCCGCGCCGCCAAGCCCCTCCAGCAGGCCCTGATCCGCCAGGCCGTGAACACCACCGTCCAGGGCAGCGCCGCGGACCTCATCAAGAAGGCCATGGTGGAGGTGGAGCCCCGCCTGCCCCAGGGCGCGCGCCTGGTGCTCCAGGTCCACGACGAACTCATCGTGGAGGCCCCGGAGGCCCTGGCGCCTCAGGTGGCGAAGATCTTGAAGGACTCCATGGAGGCCGCCCTTCCGCTGAAGGTCCCCCTCGTGGCCGGGACGAGCGTGGGAAAGCGCTGGAGCGATCTCAAGTAGGCGCCCTCTGCCCTCGGGTCGCCTACTCCGTGCCCAGTTTCTCCCGAACTTCCTTGGGAAGGTCCCCCTGCCCCTCGAGGCGGGACTTGAGCCAGCGGGCGGACTCGGAGGAGAGGGTCACGGCGTAGAGGACGTGGCGCTCGAAGGCGGCGTAGGCCAGGGGCGCCACGGCGCGCGTGAGGTCCGCGATGACTCGCGCGTACTGGCGGATCTCCCACTGGGCGTGGGCGTCGAGCCGCAGTTTGAGGAAGCGGAAAAGGTTGTTGAGGTCCATCTGCCAGTACCACTCGGTGTACAGGCTCAGGGGAAGGCCGATGCGGGCCACCTCGCGGGCCAGGTTCTTTTCCAGCATGGCTTCGTAGCGGGCGTAGGCTTCCGCCTGGCCGGCCGCGAGCCCTTCCACGACGGCCCTGGCGTCGTCCTCCGAGAGGCTCTCCTCGGAGCGGCCCTGCTTGTTCACCTCCGATTGGGTTCTCAAGGTCTGAGCCGTGGGGACGTAGAACTCGTCCTTCATGACCGAGTAGCGTCCCGAGATCTCGTTGAGGCGCGCCGTGCGGTGGCGCACCCACTGCCTCGCCACGAAAATGGGAAGCTTCACGTGGAGGGTCAGGACCACCTGCTCGAAGGGCGAGGTGTGCTGGTTGCGCATGAGGTAGTCGATGAGGGCCGCGTCTTCCCGGACGGTCTTCGTGCCCCGACCGTAGGAGACGCGCGCCGCCTGGACGATGCGTTCGTCGGAGCCGAGGTAATCGACGAGGCGGACGAAGCCCTTGTCGAGAACCGGGAATTCCCGGTCGAGCAGGGCCTCCGCCTCGGGAACCACCACGTGGGCCATGGGAACCTCCGGCGCCAGGATAGCCGCGCGGCCGGCGGGCGGTCAACGAGCGGCGGGCGAAACCGCGGCGCTCCTGGCTTCGTATAAACTGGTTTGCGAGGGCGAAGGGGGGGCGATGACGCACCGGATCCTGGTGGCCGACGATGACGCCCTGGTGAGGGCCATCCTTTCGGGGGTCCTGGAGCCCGAGGGATACGACCTCTCGGAGGCCGTCGCCGGCGCCGAGGTCCTGGCCCACGTGAACCTCTCGCCGCCGGACCTCATCGTGCTCGACCTGGAACTCCCGGGCGGGGACGGCTTCTCCGTCCTGAAGGCCCTCAAGGAGGAGGAGAGCACCCGCTTCATCCCCATCGTCGTGATCACGGGCCTGGAAGACCGGGAGTCGCGGATCCGTAGCCTGGAACTGGGGGCCGACGATTTTCTCCTCAAACCCGTGGATCCCCTGGAGCTCCGCGCCCGGGTGCGCTCCCTCCTCCGGTTCAAGCGGATGAACGACCAGCTCCTCAACGCCTACCGGCAGATCGGGGACCTGGGGGCCATCGCCGAAGGGCTGTTCCTCAGCCGGGAGCCCCTGGACCGGCTCGGAGAGGCCGTCGTCGCGGCCCTCCTGCGGGAAGGCGGCGCGGACTCCCTCCGCCCGTCCCGCCTCTGGGCGGGGAGCGAACAGGCTGGAACGCTGGCCGGAACGGCCTTCCGCCTGGTGGAGGGACGCCTGGAGTCCACTCCGGCGCGCATCCCCCTCGCCTGCCTGGAAAGGGGCCTGGAGCCGGCGGGGCGGGAAGGGGGACTCTTCTGGCTGGGCGGGAGGCTCCCCTCGGACCTGGAGCCCCTTTTCGGCCCCCCTGGGACCCTGGCGGGCCTCGCCGGCCTCTCCCACGGGGACCATTGGGTCCTCGCCGCCGGCTACTCCCAGGAGGTGAACATCCACGACGCCCAGGTGCTGAGGACCCTGGCCCTCGAGCGGGGCTTTCTGGAGCGCCTTTCGGAGCAGGTCCGGGAGACCGAGGCCTCCTTCGTCTACATGATGACCGCCCTGGCCCGCGCCGCCGAGCTGAACGACCAGGACACGGGGAACCACATCCTGCGGGTCAACGCCGCCTCCGTCCTGCTCGCCGGCCGCCTGGGATGCGGCGGCGATTTCCTCAAGTGGATCGGCCACAGCGCGCAGATGCACGACGTGGGAAAGCTCAGCCTCCCTCCCGCCGTCCTGAGGAAGCCGGGTGCCTTGACCCAGGAGGAGTGGTCCTGGGTGCGGCGCCATCCGCGCTACGGCGCCGTGATCCTGGGAGATTCGCCCCGGCTGGGCATGGCCAGGGAGATCGCCCTGTGCCACCACGAGAACTGGGACGGGACCGGCTATCCCGACGGTCTTTCCGGGGAGGCCATCCCCCTCTCGGCGCGCATCGTGAAGGTGGTGGACGTGTACGACGCCCTCCGCAGCGCGCGTCCCTACAAGCCGCCGCTGGGCCACGCGGAGGCCCTCCGGATCCTCGCCGCCGGGGACGCGCGCGTCCGCCCGGGCCACTTCGACCCGGAGGTGCTCGCCTGCTTCCTCGGCCACGAAGGGGAGATTCTCGACCTCCATCGCGCCTATGCCGATGTTCCGCTCACGCCGTCGGGAGACGCCGATTCTCCAGCGGATTCACCGAAGGTTCACTGATCCATGACCAAGTCCGATCGGAAGGAGTAAAGCCCCATGCGCACATTCACGAAGGAAACGGTCCTCGGAGCGCTGGCCCTGGCCGTCTGTCTGGCTGGGGGGGCGGAAAGTCCCGGGGCGGGGATCTCGTACCCGGCCACCCGCGCCGAAAAGGTGACCGACGACTACTTCGGCACGGCGATTTCGGATCCCTACCGCTGGCTGGAGAACGGTGAATCGCCCGAAGTGGCCGCCTGGACGGAGGCCCAAAACGCCGTCACGCGGCGCTACCTCGACGCCGTCCCGGCTCGGCCGGCCATCGCCAAGCGGCTCAAGGCGCTGTGGAACTACGAGAAAATGGACACGCCGGTCGAGGCCGGTGGCCTGCTTTTCTACACGAAAAACGACGGCCTCCAGAACCAGTCTCCTCTTTACGTCCAGGAGGGGCCCGAAGGCGCGTCCCGTGTCCTCATCGACCCGAACACCCTGTCCGCCGACGGCACGGTGGCCATGGACTGGTGGTACGTGAGCGAAAAGGGGAAGTACGTGGCCTACGGCACGTCCCCGAACGGCACGGAGCAGAGCGTCCTGCGGATCCGGGAGACGGCCACGGGCCGGGACCTTTCCGACGTCATCGACGGGTGCCGGTTCTCCTCGGTGGCGTGGCTTCCCGACGAGACGGGGTTCTACTACACCCGTTTTCCCAAGCCGGGAACGGTCCCGGAGAACGAGAGGAACTACAACCGGAAGGTCCTCTTCCACAGGCTGGGCGACGATCCGGAGGCGGACACGCTGGTTCTCGCCTGCCCGGCCAAGAAGGAGATCGGCTTCGGCGTGGCCCTCTCCAACGACGCGAACCACCTGCTCATCTCCGCCTACGAGGGCTCGGACCGCAGCACGGAAATCTGGGTGAAGGACCTCCGGTCGGGCGCCCTCGTCCAGATCACGCGGGGCTTCCACGACCAGTACGAGGGCGAAATCTACAACGGGGTCTTCTACTGCCTCACGACGGAGGGCGCGCCCAACGGGCGCGTCTTCGCCGTGGACCTTGTGGATCCGCGTCGCGAGAAGTGGACGGAGATCATCCCCGAGGGGAAGGACTCCCTGGACAGCATCGCGATCTACGGCGGACGACTCTTCGTGGAGTCGCTCCACAACGCCACCTGCCGGGTGGACATCCGGGGGCTCGACGGAAAGGACCTGGGCAGCGTCCCCCTCCCGCCCATGGTCTCGGTTTCAGGCACCTCGGGCCGGTGGGACAGCCGCCGGGTCTTCCTGACGGTCTCGGGCTTTACCCTGCCGAAAACCGTCCTGAGGTACGACGTGGGGGAGGGAAGCCTCGCCACCTTCTTCGCGCCGAGGGTCCCCTTCCGCACCGACGACTTCGCCACCGAGCAGGTGTGGGTGACGAGCCGGGACGGAACGAAGGTGTCCATGTTCGTGGCCCACAAGAAGGACTTGCGCAGGGACGGGACCGCCCCCTGCTACCTCACCGGCTACGGCGGGTTCACGATCTCCGAGACGCCCTTCTTCTCCCCCGTCGTCCTGTGGTGGCTCGAACAGGGAGGCGTCTTCGCCCTGCCCAACCTGCGGGGCGGAGGAGAGTACGGCGAAGCCTGGCACCGGG
Organism: Acidobacteriota bacterium; assembly: GCA_040752915.1. Classification (NCBI taxonomy): domain Bacteria; kingdom Pseudomonadati; phylum Acidobacteriota; species Acidobacteriota bacterium. The sequence goes on along the minus strand of JBFMHB010000017.1, from coordinate 37,910 downwards.
CCGGGATGCGCGAGAAGAAGCAGAACGTCTTCGACGACTTCTACGCGGCGGCCGAATTCCTCGTCGCCAACGGATACACCTCGAAGGAACGCCTCGCGGCGGAGGGCGGATCGAACGGAGGCCTGCTCACGGGAGCCGCGCTGACCCAGCGACCGGACCTCTTCGGCGCCGTGGTCATCGAGGTGCCTCTCCTCGACATGCTCCGCTACCACCGCTTCTCCATCGCCCGCTATTGGATCCCCGAGTACGGCTCTTCGGAGGACCCGGAGCAGTTCAAGTACCTCCGCGCCTACTCGCCCTACCACAACGTCCGGGGCGATGTGACCTACCCCCCCACCCTCCTCATGACGGGGGCCAGCGACAGCCGGGTGGACCCGCTCCACGCGCGCAAGATGGCGGCTCTCCTGCAGGCCGAGGGCAAGGGAGGGCCCTTCCTCCTTCGCGTCGAAACCAAGGCGGGGCACGGGCAGGGAAAGCCCACGGCCAAGCGCATCGAGGAGGCCGCGGACCGATTCGCCTTTCTCGTCCGGACCCTTGGGATGAAGGTGCGGTGATCGAGAGATCGCTCCGCGGTCCATGAAAAGGGGGGAGGCCTTCGGGCCTCCCCCCTCCCGCCTTCGGGGCGAAAACGGGCTAGGGCGTGGCGGCCCTCAGAGCCTGGGCGAAGCGCTCGAAAAAGGGATGAGCGGGAAAGAGGCTCTCGAAGAGGGCCGGCGCCACGGAGAGGGTCTCCTCCGGGCCGAGGCAGTATCCCATGGTGGTGAACTTGGCGCGGAAGCCCGCCACTTCCTCCGCCGCGTCCTTCTTCCGGATCACCACGTCGGCGAAAATCCGGGCCAGATCCGAGAAGTCGCCTTCCTTCATGCCGAAGCGAGTCATCTCCTGGACGCCCGTTCTCAGGCCGCTCGGGTGGTAGAAGGTCTCGTCGTCGGGAAGGGCCTGGAAGTTGACGACGATGTGGTTTCGCTCCAGGCGGTGGGCGATCTCCTTGCCGTCGCCGAAGGGGGAGACGCGCACCACGACCTGGTGGGTGTGCGTGAAGCCCTCGGCCTCCCCGCCCTCCACGGGGATTCCCTCGCGGGAGAGCGCGGCGGCGAAGGCCCGGGCGTTGGAAAGCACCTGCCGCTGGTACTCCTCCCGGAAGGCGTTCATCTCGAGGGTGGCGGCCAGCATGGCGAGCTGGGTCCCGAGGTGGTGGTTGCTGGTGGAGCCGGGGAAGGCGCGTCCCTGGATCTCCGTCCACAGTTTTCTCAAGGGGCTCTCTTTGGGGAAGCGGCCCGCCACGATGCCCCGCTGGGGACCGAAAAAGGTCTTGTGGGTCGAGCCGGTGACCACGTCGGCCCCTTCCGAAAGCGGATCCTGGAAGTGCGGGCCGAGGATTCCGAGCACGTGGGCCCCGTCGAACATGACGATTGGGCGGTACCCGCCCAGGGACTGCACGTGGGACCTCAGGGCGGTCACGGGCTCGGGATGAAGGAAGAGGCTCTTCCCGAAGATCACCAGGGGCGGGCGGTGCCGGTCCACGAGGGCGAGCATCTTCTCCACGTCGATCTTGTACGGATTTCCCGGCTCCAGCGGAAAGTTGACGACGTCGCCGTCCACGAAGTTGAAGAGGGCCCCGAAGGGCTGGGCCGAGAGGTGGCCTCCGGCGTTCAGGCCGTTGTTCATCACCGCCGGGATGCGCCCCGAGGCGCTCAACGGCGCGAAGCCGTCGGGCTTGGCCGAGAGGAACTTCAGGACCGCCTTGAAGACGATCTCGTTGGCCATCTGCCCCGAGACGGGCCGCGTCTCCACCTCCTCGCCGCCGATGTAAGCGCCGAATTCGGCCTTGAGCCGCTGCTCCACTTCGTAGATGAAGTCCGTGCCCTGGTAGTAGTAGACCTGGTCTCCCTTGAGGGCCCCCGAGCCCTGGAGGGACTCCACTTCCTTCTTGAGGGCCGTCTTGTGCTCGGCGTACCGCCCCGAGGGATCTCCGATCTCGCAGAGCTTGACGAGGAGGGACGGCGTGTTCTCGGAGGGGATCAGGTTCACGCAGCGCCTCTGGCGCCAGCGGTTGTTCTCCACCACTTTCTCGACGAGTTCGCGGACGTTCTGCACGAGAGAATCCATGTCTTCCTCCCACATCCCGGCGCCGGGCCCTTCATCTTACTCCCGCAACGGCCCCGCTGGTGCCTGGGGCGCGAGGGGAAACCCGTATCAGACCCGGTGCAATTTCAGCACGTTGGTGATCTCCGATTCGCCCGCCAGCATGGAGAGGGTGACGAGGACCGTCTGTCCGGCGTGGATGTGGCCCGCCCGGCTGGCGGCCTCGAGGGCTCCCGTGACGGCCTTCTCCGCGTCGAAGGCGGGCTCCACCCGCAGGGGCACGACGCCCCACACCACGGCCAGCCGCCTCAGAACCTCCTCGTGGGCCGAACAGGCGATGACCGGACAGGCCATGTGGAACTTGGAGAGGAGCCGGGGCATCCGGCCCGTGGGCGTGATGGAGAGCACGGCCGCGGCCCCGAGGTCCCGCGCGGCGCTGGCGGCCGCGTGGCTGGCGGCGTGATGAAAGTCGGCCACGCCCGTGAAAGGCTGACGCTCCGGGTGGTAGAAGGGGCTCCGCTCGGCCTCCTCGGCGATGCGGTGGAGGAAGGAGACGGCCTCCACGGGGTATTTCCCCGCGGCGGACTCCCCCGACAGCATGACGGCGTCGGTGCCGTCGAAGATGGCGTTGGCCACGTCCGACACCTCCGCCCGGGTGGGGGTCGGATGGTCCACCATGGACTCGAGCATCTGGGTGGCCGTGATGACGAACTTCCCCCTCCGGTTGGCCTCGGAGATGATCGTCTTCTGGGCATGGGGCACCTTCTCCAACCCCAGTTCGACGCCGAGGTCGCCCCGGGCCACCATGACCCCATGGACCTCCGAAAGGATCCCGTCCAGGTGGTCGAGGGCCTCGGGCTTTTCGATCTTGGCCACGATCCACGGCGGGTGGGGGGACTTGCCGAGGAGGGCTTTCAGGGCTCGGAGGTCTCCCGGACGCCGGACGAAGGAGAGGGCCACGAAATCCACGCCGAGTTCGAGGCCGAAGGCGAGGTCCCGCTTGTCCTTGGCGGTGAGGGACGGAGTGCTCAGCTGAACCCCGGGCAGGTTGATCCCCTGGTGGGAGCGGAGGGGGCCTCCGCGGGCCACCTGGGTAAGAACCTCGCTCCCGGCGAGACGCTCGACATGGAGCTCGATCGTGCCGTCGGCGAGGTAGATCCGGTCCCCCTTTTTGACGTCCTTCGGAAGGCGCGCGTAGGTGGTGTGGGCCCGGGACGTACTGCCCTCGCAAGGCTTGATGGTAAGGGTGAAGGGGGCTCCTTCCTCCAAATGGACGACGGGATCGCGGAACGAACCCAGGCGGATCTTGGGCCCCTGGAGGTCCTGGAGAGCCGCCAGAGGCCGCCCGATCTTCCGCGACACCTTGCGAAGGGCCTCGTAGCGTCGGGCGTGGTCCGCGTACGTGCCGTGCGAAAAGTTCAGCCGGCCCACGTCCATGCCCTGGAGGGCCAGGGCCTCGATGCACGCCTCGGTCTGGGCCGCCGGGCCCAGGGTGCAGACGATCTTGGTTCGCGCCACCTCTCCCCTCCGGGCGCCATTTTAAAGCAAATCGCCTCCGGAGGAAGGCGCGTCGGCACGCGAAAGTTGTCTCTTCTGGAGAATCCGTGCGGGCCTACGAGCCGTTGCGCCGCCCTTCGGGATGCACAGATTCGCAAGAGTAGCCCGAAGGTTAAACCCGGTGGCGCGCCCGGTCGAGGAGCGCGCGCAGGTACTTCCTGCGGCGGCGGAGGTGACCCCTTCCCTCGAGGGCGAAGTAGAGCAGGGCCGCCACCGCCAGGGGAAAGAGGTAATAAACGCCGCGGAAGAGGAGGAGTCCGCCCAGGACGGAGGCCTCGGGCGCCTGGGGCGGGAGAAGGACGAGGACCGCCGTGTCCAGGACGCCGATGCCGGCCGGAATCTGAAGGAGCCACACGCCCAGGGCCGCCGGGACGTAGATGCCGAAGATCGTCCAAAAGCGAAGGCCCGGGTCTGGAGGGAGGAGCAGGTGGAGCGTGGCGGCGGCCAGCGACCAGTCCAGGGCCGATACGGCCAAGGCGGCCAAGGTCCTTGACCCGGAGGGCGGAGGGAGGGTCCAGCCGCGAAGCCGAACGGGGGTCCGACGGAAGAGGGTCCACAGGAAAAAGACCAGCCAGCCCCCCAGGAGAAGGGTCCCGATCCAGCGGGGATCCAGGCCCGTTCGCAGGAGGAGCCCTCCCGCGGGAACGAAGGCGAGGGCCGCCCCCGCCATGGCCAGGCTTCCGGTCCAGTAGGCGAGGGCGCTCCCGGCCACCACGCGGAGAATGTCCGGGACGGGAAGCCCCCAGAGGGCGTACACCCGAAGGCGGAACGGCGTTCCCGTGAGGAGGGGGTAGCCGGCGTTCATCCCGAAGGCGGAGCCGATGAACGCGGCGGCGGCGACCTTGGGATAGGGCAGGCGCACGGCCGCCGCCCGACAGGCCACGGCGTCGTACCCCGTGATGGCGAGGTGGCCGAGAGCCGCCGCGAGAAACGCGGCGGCAATGTGGCCGGGGGGAAGGGTTTTCAGGGCCGCGAAGACCGCCCTGGGATCCAGGCGGAGCCACTGATAGGTGAACACCCATGCGGCCCCGGCGACGAAGGCCGCCATGAAGGCCGTGCGCCACAGGTGGCGGGCGTGTTCGGTCACGGGCTCACCCCGCGCGGGGGGAGTCGCCCCGGGCAGGGATCCGGCTCATGGCGTATTCGGTCAGTGCCGCGATGGTGAGGCTCGGGTTCACCCCCAGGTTTGCGCCGATGACCGAGCCGTCGCAGATGTAGAGGCCTTCGTGGCCGAAGGCCCGGCACTCCGCGTCCACCACGCCGTCCTCGGGGCCCTTCCCCATGGCGCAGCCGCCCAGGATGTGGGCCGTCGTGGGAATGTTGAGGAGAACTTCGTTGAGCGAACTCTGCGGGGTGGCCCCCAGGCGCTCGGCCACCTTCCGCGCCGCCTCGTTGGCCAGGGGAATGTAGGCCGGAACCCGGGGATGGCCCGGAGGGTCCTCCGAGGTGAGGGCCCTACCGAAGGGCCAGTACCATCTTCGCTTCAGGAGGAGCCGCATGCGGTTGTCCAGAGTTTGCATGACCAGGAGAATCACGGTCTTCCGCGCGCGCCCGAGGGGCCAGAGGGTCCGGAGGAATCCGACGGGGTTCTTCAAGCAGTTGCCGATCCACTTCAGGGGCCGCGTGAGCCGGGTCCCGCCGTCGGTGAGAGGGGTGCCGAGAAGGCACATGACGTCCGAGCCCCGGGGATAGCGGACGGGCTCGAACCGCGTCACGTCGTCCAGGAAGACGTGGGAAGTGATGGCGACGCCCTCGCACAGGTCGGGGCTCCTGCGCCCCCCGGTGATCCCGAGGAGCGCCTCGCTGTTGGTCCGGGCATAGTCGCCCAGGCGGTCGGACAGATGGGGCAGGGCGCCCCGTCGCTTGGACTCCAGGAGCAGTGGGACGGACCCCAGGACCCCCGCCGCCACCACCACGTTTCGCGCGCGGATCTCGCTCCGGCCCTTGAACAGGGGCCGCGTGGCGCGCTCCGTCTCGAGGCGGTACCCGCCGTCCGGCAGGGCCGCCACGAGCGTGACGCGCGTCTCGGACAGGATGCGGGCCCCCTGCTTTTCGGCCAGGTAAAGGTAGTTCCGGTCGAGGGTGTTCTTGGCCCCCACGCGGCACCCCACCATGCATCCCGCGCAGAAGGTGCATCCCGTCCGGTCGGGGCCCTCTCCTCCGAAGTAGGGGTCCGGCACGGTGCGGTCCGGCTCTCCGAAAAAGACCGCCACCTGGGTGGGTTCGAAGGTCCCCTCCCGGCCCATTTCCTCCGCCACCTGCCGCAGGACCTCGTCGGCCCGCGTGAGCCGTGGGTTGGTGACCACTCCCAGCATGCGCCGCGCTTCCGCGTAGTGGGGTTCGAGGACCCTTTTCCAATCCCTCAAGTCTCGCCACTTCGGGTCCTGAAAGGCCTCCTCCGTGGGGGTCATGAGGACGTTGGCGTACACCAGGCTGCCTCCCCCCACGCCCGCTCCGTGCAGGACGAGAGAGTCCCTCAGAAGCGTAAGCTGCTGGATTCCCGTGCAGAGGATCTTCGGGAACCAGAAAGAGTCCCAGACCTTCCAGTTGGTGGAGGGGAAGTCTTGGGGCCGCCACCTCCGGCCCTGCTCGACCACCAGGACGGAGTACCCCTTCTGGGCCAGGCGAAGGGCCGCCACCGAGCCGCCGAAGCCCGATCCCACGACGACGAAATCCCAGCCTTCGCCCATCGGCCACCCCATTCCTGACAAGCCCCATCGCTGGGGTTCGATCACGCGCGGGACACGATCCGGCCGCACCGGAAGGGAGGCCCGACGGTTCGTTGTCCCCCGCGCCTCAGTCCCGGTCGAAGACCCGGTGCTGTTCGCCCAGCTCCCGGGCCGAGGGGGTCAGGAGGGTCCGGGCATGAATCCGGATCCTCCGGCCGTCCCGAAGGGCGGATCGAACGTCGGCCTCGCACACGAAATCGGACGGGCGCTCGGGCTCCCGCGCGGGGGCCGACGGGGCCTGCCCCCCACGGCCGGCCGGTCCGAGCTTCTGGGCCAGGAACCTGCGCGCCGCGTCCTCGAGACCGTCCGGCACCTTCACGAGAGGCGGCAAGGGGACGGCCGTCGGTTCCTCGAGGGGCCGAACCTCCAGCGCGACGCGCTTTCGGTCCATGAGGTGGAGGGGCGTGATGTTGTCGCTCGTGATGTTGTTGCCGAGGGCGCCGCACCCCAGGGTCAGGGCGGGCGGCAAGTTGGTCGTGTAGCCGATGGCCCCGTGGGTTCCCGGGCTGTTCACCACGATGCGGAAGACGGGCTTGCGCAGGGCGAACTGCCGGATCACTTCGGGATCCTGCGTATGGAGGCACAGGGTGTGGCCCAACCCTCCGTACTGGAGGACCTCGATGCACCGCTGGCATCCCGCCTCCCACCCGTCGGCCTCGAAATAAGAAAGGATGGGGGAGAGCTTTTCCAGAGTCAGGGGGAAGTCTCGCCCCACCCCGGCCTCGGGGACCAGGAGGGCCCTCACCCCGGCCGGCAGGTCGAAGCCCGCCATCGATGCGATGGCCTGGGGGGACCGGCCCACCACTTTGGGGTTCAGGCGTCCATCCTTGTCCACCACCAAGGCCTCGAGAAGGGCCTTCTCGCGGTCGTCCACGAAATACCCGCCCGCGGCGGCGAACTCCTCCCGGGCCTTTTCGGCGAGGGGGGCGTCCACGATGACCGACTGCTCGCTGGCGCAGATGGTCCCCCAGTCGAAGGCCTTGCCGGCCACCACGTCCCGCACGGCCTTCTTCAAGACGGCGGTCCTCTCGATGAAGGCCGGCACGTTGCCCGGTCCGACCCCGTAGGCGGGCTTCCCGGAGGAGTAGGCGGCCATCACGAGGCCCATCCCGCCGGTGGCCAGGATGACGTTCACTCCGGGGTGGCGCATGAGGGCCTGGGTGTCCTCGATGGAAGGGTTCGGGAGCACCCCGACGATGCCCCGGGGAGCCCCCGCCGACACGGCGGCGTCGTGGAGGGCGTCGGCCACGGCCTGGATGCAGGCCTTGGCCGTCGGGTGGGGGGAGAGCACGATGCCGTTGCGGGCCTTGAGGGAGATGAGGATCTTGTACAGGGCCGTGGAAGTGGGGTTGGTGGAAGGGACCACCGCCGCCACGACGCCCACCGGAGAGGCCACCTCGTACAGGCCCTGGGCCGGGTCCGCGGACAGAAACCCAACGGTGCGCATGGGGCGGATGTAGCGATAGACGTCCTCGGCGGCGAAGCGGTTTTTCACCGTCTTGTCGGCCACCGTTCCGTAGCCCGTCTCCTCGTGGGCCAGCCGGGCCCACTTCTCGAGGAGGGGGAGGCTGGATGCGTGCATGGCGTCCAGGACCTTGTCCACCTGGTCCTGGGAGAACTCCGAGAAGAGGGCCTGGGCCCTTCGGACGGAGCCCACAACCCGATCCACGTCTTGTCGGGCCATCGAGGACCCCTATGGAATCAGGATTTCCGGCGGCCCCCCGCCTTCGCCGCGGGCGTCGGGCCCTTCGCCGACGAGGGCTGGGGGAGGATGGATTCCACCTGTCCGTAGGGCATGGGAATGACGTGGACGGAGACGATCTCCCCCACCCGCCTCGCCGCGGCGGAGCCGGCGTCCACGGCGGCCTTGACGGCTCCCACGTCGCCCCGGATCATCACCGTGACGAAGCCGCTGCCCACGTACTCCTTGCCCACGAGGAGAACCCGGGCGGCCTTCACCATGGCGTCGGCGGCCTCCACGGCCGCCACGAACCCGCGCGTTTCGATCATGCCCAAGGCTTCCAGCGGGATCATTCCCCTCTCCTCGCGATCCAGTACATTATGAGGGAGGAATCGACGGTGTCAACGCCGGCCAAAGGGAGCCGGGTATGTTACCAAGAGTAACGAATATGCGACAATTGATGGGTGACCCATGTTGAAATGGCCTCCGCGCCGAGATAGGATCTCTGGCACGGTGCTTGCCAACTCTCTTCCGGAGGTGAAGATGCGGGGATCCCGGGGGTTCGGGAGCGGGCAGAGAGGCTTCTCGCTCATCGAAATGCTCATCGTGATGGCGATCTTGGGCCTCATCGCCGTCATCCTCACGGTGGCCGTCAGCAAGACCTTGAAGCGCCAGCGGCTGGAGACCGCCGCCCAACAGCTCAAGAGCTTCGTGGACCGAGCCTACGTGGAAACCTCCCAGACCGGGCTGGGAGTGTTCGTGCAGATCGGCGCCGTCCAGGCCAACGGCACCCGAACCGTAAGCCTGGTCGAGGACACGAACTCCAACGGAACGCCCGAGAGCACGGATACGGTCCTCGGCACCGAAACCATCACGGCCGACATCGTTCTCTCCAATTCGGCGGTGGCGGCGAACCAGTGGCCCACGGTGGGCGGCGCCCTCACCCTCCTGTGCGACACCATGGGACGGGCCGTGGACCCGACGACCAACCGGCAGATCCAATCCGAAGCCCAGGTGACGCTCACCCACGTGGAAATGACCGGATCGGGAACGCTCAAGCCGAGGTTCAACTTCACCCTCGGGGTGACGCCTCTGTGGAGGCCCACCACCACGAAGACGAGGTACTGAGATGGAAAAGGAGAAACGGCTTCCGCCCGGCGTGGCCCCGGCGAGGGAGAGGGGAAGCAGCCTCATCGAGGTGCTCATCGCCCTCATGATCCTCTTCTTCCTCATGATCGGTGTCCTGCAGATGTTCGCCATGGCCTACCTCGTGAACCTCGGTTCGGCGGCGCGAACCGAGATGACCTTCAAGTGCGAGCAGGTCATGGAAAACATCCGCTTCTTCCGCTACCTCCAGGCGGAAGGGACCCCCCTGCCCTCGGGCACGGGATTCACCTTCGCGGCGGGCACCTACAACCTGCCCTACGAGGACACGGAGCTGTCGGGTTCCTATTGGGGGCCGGCCCAGGCCAACGTGGTGGACCGGGGCAAGGCGCCCTACCGCCTGGCCATCCAGGTGGACGACGGGGACACGGCCGGCGTCGCCGAGCACTGGATCGTCACCGTCACCGCAACCCCCTCGCTGGATGCGGGAGTCCAGCGGTACCAGGGAATTGGGATTCGCAGGAAGAGGGTGGACTATGTGGCGCAGATTCCCAAGTAACCCAAGCGGCGCGGCGGAACCTCACGTGCCTCCGGCTGTGGTTGTGCCAGGACGGGCTGAGACACGCTTTCTCCTGAAGAGGGAGGGCCATTCCCTCCCCCTCCGCTGGCGTAGCCAGACGGAGGGACCCCCACCCTTGGACGCCCTCTTCGCCTTCGGCTCGATGGCCCTCCATCCCTCGTTCGACGAAATGCCTTCGGGGCGAAACGACGAAACCAGCCGCATGGGGGGGCACAGCCCTTCTTTCAACGGGGGATGGAGGCGTGAGTCCGAACGCGGTTTTACGCTCATCGAGGCCACCATCTCCATGACGCTCCTCGTGGTGGTGCTCGTCCTGTCCCTCACTTTTCTCTTCTCCATGCGGGCCTTCGCCCAGCGCCAGGAGCTCTTCGCCTCCCCGCGCCAGACGGCCCGGCGCGCGATGGACTACGTCTCCTACTACGTGCGGGGCGCCACGGACATGAACGTCCGGGCGGGCAACCCCAACGCCCTGAGCATGTACTATTCGGTCAAGTCGGGCTCCAACTTTATCCCCCAACAGACGACCTTCAACAACGTCACGAACGCGGCCTACGCCGACGTGGGCACGGACCTCATCAACATGGCCAAGCCCACGGGCACCCTCCTGATCCCCATCATCGACTGGCCGGGCTTTCAGCACGCCGCCAACGTGCGCTTCTCCTTCGACCTGGGCTGTCCGGACAGCGACCTGAACATGGAGCTCTTCAAGGAGATGACGGGCTACATCCCAGGGTCCAACCCGTCGGCGAGCGGCCTCCTCACCCTGGTGGACGACACCGGCCAGTGGGCCTACTACCAGATCACGAACTACCTGGAATCGGGAAACATCGACAACTGCGAGCCCCACACGGGCTCGGGGTGGGAGGGCTCCACGGGCCCCGAGATCCACGTGACCAATAACCCGGGCCAGTCCGATGGGATCAACCCGCCGGCGGGTCAGCCCAACTTGGTCAATCCCAAACTGGCCTCCATCTCCTACATCAGCTTCCGGGTGAAGAACGGCCAGCTGCAACAGCGACAGGGACTCTTCGATCTGAACAACCCCGACGCGGGGTACGTCCCGCTCCTCGACGACGTGGAGGACCTTCAGATTGCTTACGTGTACAACGACGGGACCATTTGGAATACGGCCACCCAAGTTCTGACGACCCCCAACGCGATCCCGCCTCAGGACAACCCGGCCGTGGACGTTCGGGACGCGGTCAACGTCTCCGGTCTGCGCGTGACCGTGACGGCCCGGTCCGACGAACTCCCCGCCACCCTGCTCAAGCAGGCCCGCTACAACCGCCCCGCCGCCGAGGACCGGGCCGCCGGGGCGGCGGACCGCCGCTTCCATTACCGGCTGACCACCACCGTCATGCTGCGCAACCGCATCCTGGGGAGCTAGCCATGCGATCGAGAGAGAGAGGGAGCGCCCTCATCACCATCATCCTCGTGGTCTTCGTCCTCACCATGGTGGGGATCGCGGGAGTCCTCTTCATGACCGTGGAGGACAAGATCTCCACCAACGACAAGATGCAGCAATCGGGCCTCTACGGCGCCGACGCGGGCCTGAGGGTGGGCGAGAACGTGGTCTTCGACGCGGTCCTGAACGATCCGTCCACGCTGAACCAGTTCTTCACCTACACGAGCTCCACCGTCCCCGACCTCACGCCGCCGGGCGGCGGCTGGGACGCGGTCATCCTGGCCGACCCGGTGACCGGTGTCGAGTATCACCAGGTGGCCGTCCCCGTGGCCTCCGGCGTGACGGACCGCGTGGTGTACTCCCTGTACGTCCGCAACAACCGGGAGGACGTCTCGCGACAGGAGACGGTGGACGGCGACCTGAAGGTGAACATCATTTCCGTGGGCCAGGTGGTGGACCGTTCGGGCCGGGTCCTCGCGGAGAAAATTCTGGAAGAGCAGATGTTCTGCGGCGGGGCCGGCGGAATGGGCGGCCCTCAGGACCTTGGAAACACCGGCGGCACGTCCTCCGCCGGCCTGAAGAAGCCTTGAGCGAGGAGATCGGCCATGCGCGCTGAGAAGAACCCCTTTCTGACCCTGCTGGGCGTGGCCCTTCTGGCCGCCTTTGCCGCCGGGACGACGGCCCGGGCGGACGAAGGGTACGACCCCATGCTCCAGATCACCCACCAGTTCGCCCGCCCCAACATCTACATCGTCATGGACGTGAGCGGGTCCATGGCCTGGGACCTCTACGGAAGCGACGTGGGGGTGGACGAGCGGGGCACCCTTCCCACGGCCTCCTGGAGCCTCACCTCCTCGAGTGATTGTTCGAGGGGAAAGTGCAAATCCTTCACCTACAGATTGACGGTGACCCAGACCTTCCCCAGCCGCATGACCACGGTGAAGAACGCGCTGGGGAACAGCGTCACCATCGTCACGCCATGGATCGAGCCTCCCGAGTGGGAGGCGGACGAATCCTACGCGTACATCACCGACCCGGACTGGCAGACCGGGACCATCACCGGGCCGACCATCAGCCATTCAGGCAGCTCCCACACGTATACGTGGAAAGTGTCTTATTCCGCCCGCAAGTCGGATCCAGGCGTTCCGTTCGTCGCCTACGATTCGGCGGGCAAGCCGACGGTGGGCACGGGCGGCGTCTCCCAGGCCCCCCTGGACCTCATCGGCGACAGCGCCGATGTGGTGAACTGGGGACTGATCACTTACTCGGGGAGCAACTGCTCCACCCACACCCGGCAGGTGGCCATCGACTCCAACGACACCGGAGTGGTGACCGGCATCGAGGAACGCATGCGGCTCAACAGCGCCGGCGGCCTCGGGGCTGGGGGCTCGACGCCCACCCGCGGCGCCCTGACCTTCGCCAAGACCGAACTCCAGGCCACCTATGACGCCGACCCGAAGTACAACTGCGGCCGGACCTACGCGGCGATTCTCGTGACGGACGGCCTCTCGAACAACTGCAACCCCTCGGGCAAGAACTGGATCGACCCCTGCGGGTCCCCCCCCTACGCGTGCGATGCCGGTTCCTCGGGCTACGACTGCGACGAGAGAAACGGGAAGGACCGGAACTACGACGCCTTCCCGCCGGGGATCTCGGAGGAGATCTGGAACCTCGATCTGAGCGAGAACGGCAGCGAGCCCATCAAGGTCCGCACCTGGGTCATCGGGGTCTCCAACGCCGTGAGCCGGTGCGAGCTCAATTTCACCGCCTACATGGGCCACACGGACGCGGACAGCCCCAACGGCGACGCCGGCTTCGACTTCGAGAACGATCCCTACCTCCCCGCGTCCACGGGAGACGAGAGCAACTACGTGATCGACTCCACCCACACGAACTACGCCTACTTCGCCAGCACCTCGGGGGCCCTCAAGAACGCCTTCGCCTCCATCGTGGCCGCGGTGGCGACGGGGGACTACACGACCTCGGCGCCGGTGGCCAGCTCCACCATTTCCGACGGCAACGTGGCCATGCTCGCCTCGGCCGAATTCCCCACGTGGAAGGGCCACCTCTACTGCTACGACATCAACAACCTCTCCACCATCAAGTGGGACGCCGGAGAAGTGCTCGCCGCGACGAGCGCCAGCGGGAGGTCCATCTACACCTGGAATTCGAGCAACCAGCTCGTGGAGGTCAAGGCCACCAACCTCGCGTCGCTCCGGACCATCGCGGCGGAATTCACCCCCGCCTTCGACACCAGCCAGCTGACGGCGGAGGTCGTGGATTTCGTGAGGGGGAACAACGGCTCCGGCACGGCCCGGCCCTGGAAACTCGGCCCCATCATCAATTCGGCTCCGGCCATCGTGCAGGCACCGGACGCCTACAAACAAGGGAAGGTGGCCGACCACACGACCTTCGAAGCAGGGCAGAAAGACCGGACGGCCCTCGTCTGGATCGGATCCAACGACGGAATGCTCCACGCGTTCAAGGTGGCCGACGGGTCCGAGGTGGTGGCCCTCCTGCCGCCCAACCTCCTGGCCAAACAGGTTCTCCTGTACAACACCTTCCAGGCGGATCCCACGGCCAACCCGGTGGGCCAGCCCAAGATGCCCTCGGACCACGTCTACACGGTGGCCCGATCTCCCCGGTACGGGGACGTGTACTTCAGCAATCTGGATGAGTGGAGGACCGTCATGCTCCTCACCGAGGGTCCCGGTGGCGACCTCCTGGCCGCTCTGGACGTGACCTCCCCCGTATCCACGGACGACAACCACATCCCCCTGAAGGTTCTCTGGACCCGGACCGGTCAGTACCCATCGAGCCTCGCCATGACCGGCCTCAAGGAGACCTGGAGCATCCCCGCGTTCGGATACACCGGCCTGGGGACGGCCAAGGGAATCGTGGGATCGGGGCGCGATCCCAGCTCCACCGCGGCCTCCCAGGTGACCCCGAGCGCCTTCATCTTCGATCCGGCGACGGGGACCTTTTCCACCAAGGTCCTGGGCGTGACGACGCCCGCCCTCGTGGGGAACCAGGCCTTCGCTCCGGGAGTCATGTACGCCATGACGGCCGAAGCCTACTACCCCGACAGCCTCGTGGACCTGGCCCTCCAGGCGGACCTCAACGGGCGCATCTGGTTCCTGCCGTACAGCACCTTCACCCCCGTGGTGGGCATCGACGCCTCCGCCGTGGCCGGCCAGAGCCAGCCCCTCTACTATTCGCCCGCCGCCAGCGGCTACTACAAGGGCTCCACGGGCTACGACCTCTACGCCTTCGGAAGCGGGACCTTCTACGAGAAGTCCGCCGCGGTGACCGGGCCCAACGTGGGCACCACGGGGTACTTCGAACCGTCCCTTTATGTCGTGGCCAAGGAGCAGACGGCCGCCGCCGCGACGTCCGATCAGATCCTCCGCATTCCCATCAAGAGCCTCCTCAAGCCCGGGAGCGACACGGAGACCCTCGGCCGGAGGACCCAGCTCACCGCCACGGCCATGCTCTTCGTTCCCGTCAACAGCGACGTGAAGCCCCTGGCCCTCTTTTCGGTGTACGACCCCGACACGGCGGACTGCGCGGGCACCTCCTACATCGTGCGGATCACCTTCGACATCACCGAGGGCGCTCCGAGCCTGGACTCCAGCACGACCTATGAGGCGGGCTCGGGGGCCAGCTCGGGATTCGCCATCGCGGGCAACCGCGTCATCGTGGCGCGATCGGGCGTGGGCAAGGGCAAGAAGGCCACCATCAGCACGGTGCCGGGCGTCAACCCGAGCCAGGGAACATCCAACCCCGAACCCAACTGGTGGCGCGAACTGAAATAAAACCCCGATCCCGGTTCGACGAAAAAGGGCGGGCCGTCGGCCCGCCCTTTTTCGTCCGCGCTCCTGGCCGGCCCCGCCTAGAACCTCTCCCAGAAACGGGCGAACACGACGGTCGAGAGGAAGTAGCCCAGGGGCACGTTGACCACCACCCCCAGGCTGAAGGCCCAGAAGGGCTTGAGCCCGAAGGTGGAGAGTTCCTTGAACCGCGTCGAGAGGCCGATGCACAGGAAGCACAGGACGAAGGCCCAGGAGCGGAGCTTCTTGATGGGGGAGATGACCTTGGGGGTGAGGACGCCCTCGAACCAGTTGGAAGAGACCTGGAGCTGGTTCAAAGCCCAGACCTGGTCGGGCGTCGCGCCCGCCCCGAGGACCTTGAGATCCTCTCGGGACAGGGTTCCCCGGTAGGAGAGGGACTTCGTCTCGACATCCACCGTGAGCCGTTCCCGGTAGGCCTCGGGCACGGCGTAGGTGGAAAAGTCCGCCGCGTACCCGACGTCCTTGTACTTGCCGGACCAGGAGGCGGTGCCCACGTGGCCTTCAGGGGGTCTGGCCGAGACAAAGCTCAACAGGACGCAGGCGGCGAAGAATCCCAGAACGAACTTGGGGAACCGCTCCCAGACGATTCCCGGACCGAGGCGCCCGCTTTCGCCCTTTTCCCAAAACAGCACCGAGACCACCGAGAGGATCAGGCACCAGATGCCGATCCAGATGTCCCGGCCGATGACCTTCATCAAGGTGAAGGCGTTGATGGGCGCGTCCCCGAAGCGGGTGGCCAGCTCGGCCACCACGGCGAACCCCGCCGCGTCGGCGAACTCCGAGTTCCCCACCCACGCCCCCGCCTCTCCGGGAGAAATGGTGCCCGGAACAAGGAACTTGAGGAGTATCGTCAAGGCGAAGATCATCACGATGGCCCACACCGTGACCACCGCGATGGAGATGGAGATGTGGTCCTTCTTGGCCCGAACGGCGCCCCCCACGGCGATGGAGGCGGACACGCCGCAGACCGCCCCGGCGGCGCCGAGTACGGCGCCGAACTTGGGCTCGAGCTGGAAGAGCCGCGTGCCGGCCAGGTAGATGGTCAGCCAGGTGGTCACGCTGACGAGGGTGGCCTGCAGAAAGGCCACGGGACCCGCCGAGAAGATGAGGGTGAGAGGCAGGGTGGCGCCGAGGAGCACGATGCCCGTCTTGATGTAGTACTCCGTCAGAAGACACTCTCGGAACCAGGCGGGAAGGGGGACGGCATTGGAGACGAGGAGACCCACGA
The DNA here is from genome assembly GCA_040752915.1 of Acidobacteriota bacterium. Taxonomy (NCBI): domain Bacteria; kingdom Pseudomonadati; phylum Acidobacteriota; species Acidobacteriota bacterium. The sequence continues at coordinate 21,690 of JBFMHB010000017.1, read as the reverse complement.
TGAGGGCCAGAAGGGGCGCCTCCACGTTGAATTCCTCCATGACCTTCCACCCGGCGGCCACGAAAATGAGGAGGGCGCCCAGGAAGAGCAGGAGAAAGCCCGGAAGGAAGGTCCGGACGGACCGCCCCATGATGGCCATGGAAAGGGTGAAAGCCGCGGCGAACAGGACGAAGATGACCAGGTACCCCCAGCCGTTCTTGGCCGTGTCCGCGAGAAGGCCGGCGAAGGAGGACCACTTGGACGGAATGACCGCCCAACCCTTGATGGATCCTCCCCCCCAGAAGGCCGCCAAGGCCATCAGGACAATCCCCAGGCCCATCCAGACGGACCACCAATCTTCGGTCTTCCAGAGTTTCTCGAACTCCTTGCCCATGTCCTCCGCCTCCTCTCCCCATGTCCCGGATCCGACTCGTCTCGAACGGGCCTTTTCCATCATTCTAGGACAATGCTCCGGTGGGGCAAGTCCTCCCCACGCCCGAGGACGGGGGCCTGGATGACCGGATGCGGGGGGGGCATTTCACCCCCTGGCCGGCTTCTTCTCTGTTTCTATCTGGCGCAGTCGAGGGGCGGGCCTATCCTGGGGTCAGCCGGGGTGGACCGCCGGTTTCAGGAGGGGGGCCATGAAGCGTTGGACCGCGTGGGTGCTGATGACCGCGACTGTCTCTTGCCTTTCTCTGAGGGCGCAGACGCCTGTGGGTGAACTGGAATCCCTCCAGGCCGAATTGCGCGCCGCCCAGGAATCCTTGAAGGCCCAGCAGGCCATCGTGGAGGGACTTCAACGTCGTGTGGCCGACCTGGAAGCGCGGGCGGCGGATCCCCCTGCTCCCCCCGCGGGCGGACCGGCCGCAAAGCCCTCCAAGGATGTCCCCCCGCGGGCCGAGTGGAAGGCCGGGACGACTCGACTTAGCTTTCCTCTCGCGGAGCTGCGCCTGACCAACCGGCTCCAGTTCCGAGGGACCTGGACAGACTCCTCGGACCCCGCCGAGGAAGACACCGGGGCCTTCAAGGTCCGCCGGTTCAAGACCCAGATACAAGGCTGGGCCTACACCCCCGACCTGACGTTCCTCCTCCAGGTCGATTGGGCCAACTCCAACACGAGCCTGGGCATCCTCGACGACGCCGCGGTCAACTACGACTTCACCCAAGGGCGGGGGCGCTTCCAGATCAAGGCGGGCCAATTCAAGACGCCCTTCGGCCGCCAGAGCCTCGCCTCCACCCGGACCGACATGTTCGCCGACCGCTCCTTCGTCACCTACGCGTTCTGTTCCATCCGGGATGTGGGCCTCATGGTCCACGGCAAGACGGGGCCGAAGGCCGTGCCGGACCTGGTGGAATACGCGGTGGGGCTTTTCAACGGAGAGGGAAGGAGCCAGTACGAGAACCTGGACGGGAACTACCAGAAAAACCTCCGGCTCGTGGTGAGCCCCTGGGGTTCGGCGGGCTACGACGAGGCTAGCCCCGAGCCCGTCCCCTCCGCCCGCCTCTCCCTCGGCGCCGCTTACGAGGAAAACGACCGCCGCCTGAAGGACAGCCAGGGCCTTTACGCATCCGGAGCGAAACACGAAACCCGAGGCTACGACCTCCTGTTCAAGTACGGCCGCTGGACGGCCTACGGAGAGTACTTCGACCGCCACTCCCGGCACGCGACGGGCGAGGTCGTGAAGTCGGACGGCCTGAACGCGCAGATCGGATTCCTGGTCGTGCCGAGTCGTTGGGAGATCTTCGCCGGGCGGTGGGTCCTCGATCCGGCGGGGAACGCCCTGGGGGATCGTAAGGTGGAGTGGGGCCTCGGGACCAACTTCTACTTTGCCGGATTCAGCAGCAAGCTCCAGGCCGATTGGAGACGCATCCGCGACGAACGAAAGGACTCCCGGGGCCACGAATTCCGCGTCCAATACCAGGTCCTCTTCTAGAAAGAAGAAGGGCGCCCCGAAGGGCGCCCGTTTAAGAGAGGATTGGTGGGCGCAACCTAGAATTTCACCTGCATGGTCACCTGGAAGCGGTTCTCGTTGGGGATGTTCTTGTCTCTGTGGTCCAGGCTTTCGTAGTCCAGCAGGACGTAATTGCCCTTGTGGAACTGGTAGGCCACTCCGAAGAGAGTCCTCTTCTGGCGGTCGCTGTCGGGGTCTTCCTTGTCCTTGTCGAAGTTGTCGTAACGGCCGATGACGCTCCACTTGGCGGACTCGGGGAAGCGGACCTCGGCGAAGTAGGAGTAGCCCTTCATCTTGCGCGCGTCGCCGGCCTTCCAGCCCGGGCCGTCCGAGGCGTAGACCGCGTCGCCCTTGGCGTTGCCCTTGCCCGTGTAGTACTGGCCCGTGAGCGCGACGTACTTGTGCTCGTAGCTCAGCATGAAGGCGTTGACCTTGTAGTCGGGCAGTTCCTTGGGGGGCTGGGGCTCGGCCACGTTGCCTTTGCCGTTGATGAAGAAGTAGCTGGCCTGGAGGCCGGGGATCACCTCGGGCAGGGGGCGCAGGGTCACGCGGCCCTCGATGACCTTGTTGTGGTTCTTCTCCGAAGCGTGGTACCCGCCGCCGTTGAAGACGCCCAGCTGCCAGGAGCCGTATTTTCCGGCGTAGTGGTCGTTCACGTCCTTCTTGAAGGCCTCGTCGAGCTCGGGCCCGAAGTTGGACCCGGCCATGATGCCGAAGTCGGCGGAATTGAAGAGGCCGTTGCGCTCCATGAACATGGTGTCCTGCATGCGGTACCGGTTGATGTGCTCCTCGAAGTCGAGCCAGGGCATGTGGACCATACCGATCTCTGTGTAGGGCTTGCCGAAGAAGTTGTTCCCCTTGCCGCTGAACTTGGCGTACACGTACTTCATGCGGACCTTGAGATCGCCGGTGGAGTCCTGGGTCACGTCGGGCGTGAACCGCACGGAGAACCAGGGCGTGATCTTCTTCTCCACGTTGAGGTAGCCGCGCTTGACGGTGAACTTGCTGTAGACGCTGGTCTCGTCCGGCGTGCCGTCGTACTTGTTCCCGTTCTGGTAGGACAGATACCAGAGGCCGCCGATCTTCAGGTCCTTGAGGGCCGAGGGAATCTGGGGGGCGCTCTTCTTGATCTTGGCGTCGAGACCCCCTTCGATGGACTCCTTCATCGTGGTTTCCGTGGCCGCCTGGCGCTTGACGTATTCCTCCTGCACGGCCCGTGCCTGGGATTCGGTGATGACCTTGTTTTCCACCAGGATTTTCAGAAGCGGGTCCATCTCCTGGGCCCGGACCGTCCACCCCGCCGCGAGCCCAAGGGCGCATGCGGCTGCCAACCAAGCTTTCCTCATGGTTCCTCCTTTCTCCTTCCGTCCCGAACGAATCTCTCGAGAGCCGAACCGCTGGTCAGAGGCCGAGTCTGGCGGCGCGGCGTTGCTGGCCCTTCTCGCACGTTTTTCGGGAGCGAAACACGGCCGGCCCGGTGGTACACTCGTCTCGAAGGAGGCGCCCATGCACACCATGCCCCGCCCGTGGCTGGCCATCTTCCTGGGGGTTGCCCTGGGAACGGCAACGATCGCCCAATCCCCCACAGACGCACCGCTTCTGGAACAGGCCCGCGCGGCCTACCAGCAGAGGGGCGCCGCGGCTCAGGCCCAGAAAGCCGTGGACCTGTTCGGCCGGGCCGCCGCCGCCGATCCGGCCTCCTACGAGGCGCGGTGGGAGGGCGCGAGAGCCTGCTATTTCCTGGGTACGTGGGCGAGGCCGGAGATGGAAGATGAAGAGAAGCTCGCCCTCTTTCAAGACGGGATCGAGCGGGCCAAGGCGGCCGTGGCCTTGAATCCGAAAGGGGCAGAGGGCCATTTCTGGCTCGGCGTGCTCTACGGCGTTTACGGAGAGACCAAGGGCATCTTCAAATCGCTGGCCATGGTTCCGGGCATCCAGAGCGAAATGGCCGAGTGCCTGAAGATCGACCGGGCGGTGGAAGGATACGGCCCCGACCGGCTCCTGGGGCGACTCTACTACAAGCTCCCCGGCTTCAAGGGCGGAGACAACCGGAAGTCCATCGAGCACTTGGAGAGGGCCGTCCAGGGGGAGCCTCTGAACGCCCTGAGCCGCCTGTACCTGGCCGAGACGTACCGCGCCGAGGACATGGACGAGAAGGCCCGCGAGCAACTTCGCACCATCCTGGCCATGACGCCGGACCCCAGGTGGAAAGCCGAGCATCCCGCCATCCGGTCCCAGGCCGAGGCGCTGCTCAAGAAGCTGAGCTGACCCTCCGCCTCAGCGCTCGCGGGACGCCCTGCGGAGGGCGAGGGCCACCACCGAGTACAGGGCCGCGATGACGCAGGCCTGGGCGATCACGCCGGGCCACGCCCCCAAGGGCGGCTCCCGAAAGAGGGCCAGGAAGTCGCCCCCCAGGGAGGGATAGAAGCTCGCCAGGGTGATCGGAACGGCCAGCAGGATCCCCATGAGCGCTTCGCCCGTGATGAGGCCCGAGGCGAAGAGGAGCCCCCTTTTCTCGCCCGCCGCTTCGGCCGTCTTGCGGGTCGCGTCCTCCAGGCCGCTCTTTCCCAGGGCCTCCGCGGCCCTCGAAACGGCGTAGGCCACCAGGCCCCCCACGAGAATCGTCGTGGAGAGCCGGAACGGCAGGTAGATTCCCACCGCCACGGCCAGAACGGGGGTTCGGAAGGCGCTTCCGCGAGCCTTCAGGTACAGATCCAGGGAGATGATGGCCACGGCGATGCAGGCGCCGATGGCCACCATGGTCCAGGGCAGGCCGCCCATGAACACGCCCTTCGAAACGGAGGCCATGAGGGTGGCCTGGGGCGCCGGGAGCGGTGTGGGGTGCGCCGCCATCCAGGCGGCGTCCGCGTCCATGGGGACCCCGACCCCGTACTTGAGGTTCAGGAGTTGGAGGATAGGGGCGATCACGAAGGCGGAGGAGAGGACCCCCACGATCAGCATGAACTCCTGCTTCCACGGCGTCGCGCCCACGATGTAGCCGGCCTTCAGGTCTTGGAGGTTGTCGCCCGAGATGGAGGCGGCGCAGCAGACCACGGCGCCGATGAGAATGGCCGCCGCCGGCCCCGAGGGGTTTCCGTGCCCCATGAACAGCAGGAGGACGAGGGAGGCGAAGAGGATGGTGGAAATCGTCACCCCCGAAATGGGGTTGTTCGAGGAGCCCACGAGACCCGCCATGTAGCCCGCCACCGCGGAGAAAAGGAACCCCGCCACGAGCATGATGACGGCCATTACGAGGCTGACGGCGGTGCTCTCCACCACAAGCCGGTAGACAAAGAAGAGCGGAATCACCGAGAGGGCCGAGAAGACCAGGACCCAGACCATGGGGATGTCCCGATCGGTCCGATCCACGGCGGAGCCGGCCTTCTCGTCGCGGAACGCCTGGAGACCGCTCCGCACCCCCGTCAGAAGCTGGTGCCGCATCTGGATCAGGGCCCAGAACCCGCCGACGCACATGGCCCCCACGCCGAGGAAGCGGATCTGGTCACGCCAGAGGGACGTGGCCGAGGCCACCGCCGTGCCCCCATCGGGTAGACCGTGCAGGGCCGCATACAGCGGAATGGCGATCCACCAGGAGAGGGCCCCTCCGAGGAACACGAGGACGGCGATCCTCAGTCCCACGATGAATCCCACGCCGAGCAGGGCGGGGGAGAGGTCCATGCCCAGGTAGGCCACGGAGCCGCCCACGCGCCCGCCCAGTTCAAGGGCCGAACTCCACAGCTTGAGGCCGGCTTCCTGACAGAGCTTGAGGATTCCTCCCGTTAGACCCGCGGCCACGATGACGGAGAGGTTTCCCTTTTCGCCGCGCTGGCCGGCCTTGAGCACCTCACCGGTGGCGATTCCCTCGGGGAACTTGATTTCCTTTTCGCTCTGCACGACCAACGCCCGGCGGAGGGGGACGGAGAAGAGGACGCCGATGGTTCCGCCCAGGGCGCAGATGAGGAGCGTCTGGACGTAGTCGTAATCCTTCCAAAACCCGAGTATGACCAGGCCGGGGATCGTGAAGACGGCGGCGGCCGCCACCGCTTCTCCCGCCGAGGCGGCCGTCTGGACGATGTTGTTCTCGAGGATGTTGCTCCGCCGGAAAAAGGAGAAGAGGGTCATGGAGATGACCGCCGCGGGGATGGAGGCCGACACGGTCATTCCCGCGAAGAGGCCCAGGTAGGCATTGGCGGCCGCCAGGACGACGGCGAGGATCACCCCCAAAACGATGGCCTTGAAGGTGATTTCGGGCAGATGCTGGTCCGCGGCGACGACCGGCTGGCGCGAAGGCTGGACCTCGTTCGGCTCCTTCACGGGGACCTCCTATCCCAAGGGGGAGTTCCGGCTTGGGGGCAAGGGAGCGGGTTCGGCCTTCAGAGGCGGACCACGGGAACGCTCCGGGCGATCACTTCCAGAACTGCCACCAATGGCGCGTCTTCTTCTTGGGCAGGAGGGGCTCCTCGAAGACGTCCTTCCTCTGCTTCCGGAGGGACCGCTCCTCCTTCCTCTGCACTTGGCTCAGGCGCTTCTGGGCGTCCTTGGCGAGGACCGTGCCCGGCACGGTCTCGATGATCCTCTGGTAGTAGAGGGTGGCCTCTTGCGTCTGTCCGTCCATGGCCAGGGCGTCCCCCAGGCGGTAGTAAACGACTGGGAGGTTCCAGTACTTGGGGTACTTCTCGATGACCCCTCGGTAGCGTGCGATGGCCCCCTTGGGGTGTTCGTTCTTGAGGTAGAAGTCGCCCACCTTGATCTCGTGGGCGGCGAGAAGATCGTTGATGGCCGCGAGCTTCTGTCGGGCCGGTTCGGCCTGGGCGCTCTTGGGGTAGTTGTCCACCACGGCCTGGAAGGAGTCCCGGGCGCTGCGGGCGGGGGTCATGTCCCGGTCGGGAGTTTCCACGGACTCCAGATAGGCCTCCCCGATGCGGAACTGGCAGTAGGGCGCGTCGGGGTGGGTCGGGTGAAAGGCCAGGAAGGACTGATAGCGGCTGATGGCCTCGGCGTAAGATTCCATCGTGTGGTCGATCATGTAGGCGTCGGCCGTCGCGATGGCGGCCTTGTCCTTGTACTCCCCCGCGTCCTCCCGCAGCGTGATCTGATCGAAGTACCTCCGGGCCGTGCCGGGCTTCTTCTTCTTGATGGCGGCCTGGCCCTTCTCGTACAGGACCGAGACCGGCACCACCTCCTGGTCCGGGACGTCCTTGGGCCGGCGGTGGCCACAGGACGTCGAAAGAAACGCTGCGGTGAGGGCCACGGCGGCCAAAGCGCTAAGGGTTCTCAAGGCCTTCTCCTATGAGGGCGAACAGGTCTTTCGGCACGCGCCGGGGCCTCCCCGAAAGGTCCGTGGCCACGTGTTCGGTGCGGCCACGGCAGAGGAGGGCGCCGTCGGCGACCCTTCGAAGCGAGTAGTCGAACGCGAAGCGGACCGGAGTGGCGCCGGCCAGTTCCGCCTCGATCTCCACCTCGTCGTCGTACCTCGCCGGAAGGAGGTACTCGGCCGAGGCGCGAAGGACGGGCATCCGGATGCCCGCCTCCTCGAGGGCCGCGTAGGGGATTCCCCGGGCCCGCAAATACTCCGTGCGGCCTACTTCCAGCCAGGCGAAGTAGGCGGCGTGATGGACCACGCCCATCTGGTCGGTCTCCGCGTACCTCACGCGGAGCGTGGTCCTATGGCGCCCCAAGGATCGTCTCCGTCAGCGCGCGCGCCGATTCGGCGGGGTCCGCGACCCCGAAAACGGCCGAACCCGCCACGAGCCAGTCGGCGCCCGCCTCCAGCAGGGGCGGGAGGGTGGTGGGTCCCACGCCGCCGTCCACTTCGATGGCGAAGGTGAGGGCCCGCTCCCGGCGGAGGGAGGCCAGTCGCCGGACCTTCTCCAGCGCCGAGTGGATGAACTTCTGTCCGCCGAATCCGGGATTGACGCTCATGATGAGGACGAAGTCCAGGTCGGGCAGGACCACCGAGAGGGTCTCGACGGGAGTGGAGGGGTTGAGGGCGACCCCGGGACTCATCCCCAGCTCGCGGATCGCCTGGACCGTCCGGTGCAGGTGGGGGCAAGCCTCTTGATGGACGGAGAGGAGGTCCGTCCCCGCCGAGGCGAAGGCCCCGAGGTACCGGTCCGGCTCGTCGATCATGAGGTGGCAGTCGATGGGCAGTTCGGTTGCGGACCGGAGGCGCTCCACCACCGGAGGGCCCAGGGTGATGTTCGGAACGAAATGGCCGTCCATCACGTCCACGTGGAGGAGGCCCGCGTGGGGTTCGATCCGGCGGACGGCTTCCCCCAAGGCGGCGAAATCGGCCGACAAGATGCTCGGAGCGAGGCATCGGCTGGGTGGGGTCCTCATGGCCGGCTCACCGAGAGGTGGACGACGTTGCGGCGGTCCAGCGGGAACCCCGGGCGGGGCTCCTGGTCCACGATGGTGTTCCTTCCCACTCCCGGAAGGGCCACCGTGCGGGCGCTGGCCACCAGGATCCCGTACTCCTGGAGCCCGGCGGTTGCCTGGTCCAGGTCCATGCCCCGCAAGTCGGGCATGACGAAGGTGGGGGACGACGGGCCGAGGCTCACGAGCAGTCCGATTTCCTGGTCACGCGGAACGGCCGCGCCCGGCGCAAGGGTCTGGGCCACGACGGTCGAAGCGGGCGCGGCGGAGTGGACGTAGCTGGCGGAGGCGGGAGTCAATCCCGTCTGCTGGGCCTGAATCTGGGCGGCTTCCAGCCGAAGGCCTCTCAGGTCCGGGACCTCCAGGCGGTCGATGCCCCGGCTTACGACCACCGAAAGTGTCATCCCCTTCCGCACGGACATGCCCGGGGCGGGGGACTGAGAGATGACGCGGCCCTTCTCCATCCGGAGGTCGTACCGCTCCTCCTGAACCCGGAAGGCGAGTTTGGCCCGCTGGGTCTCCCACTCCGCCTGCTCGCGTGTCAGGCCCGAGACGTGCGGGACGCTGGTTCCGCTCCCGAAAAGGGACACGCGGATCAGCAGAGCCACCCCCGCCAGGACGCCCAGTCCGAACAGGCCGGCGTAAACGAAGAACTTCACCAGACGCAAGGCCGCCTCCAGGCCCGGGCAGTGTACCACAGGGACCCGGAGAAGAGTCGGGGGGTACGGGGAGGCAGGGGACCGCGCCGGGGTTCACGCCGGGCACTGCCCTCGGGCCTCCCTTCGCTGCCGACCCACGAGGGGTTTACGCGGCCATACCCCGTTGGATATACTCCCCGGGGAGTCAAGGGGATGTGGTTTCGGCAGAAGAAAAAGCCGGAAGTGCAGGATGGGGAGGAGCGCTCCGTCAAGGTACCGGCCGGTCTGTGGAGCAAGTGTGAGAACTGCGGGCAGGTCCTCTTCTCCCAGACCGTCGAGGAAAACAACAACGTCTGCCCGAAGTGCGACTACCACTTCCGCATCTCCGCCCGGCAGCGCCTCCAGATGCTCTGCGACGGGGGCGAATTCGAGGAGCTGGATTCGGAGGTCGGCCCCAAGGACGTCCTCGGATTCAAGGACCTGAAGAAGTACTCGGACCGCCTCGCCCAGTACCAGAAGTCCGTGGGCATGAAGGACGCCGTCCTCAACGCCCGGGGAAAGATGGGTGGGCTCCCCGTCATCTTCTCCTGCATGGAGTACGCCTTCATGGGCGGATCCATGGGCAGCGTCGTGGGCGAGAAGATCACGCGCGCCGCCGAGCGGGCCGCCGCCGAGCGGGCCGCCCTCGTGGTCGTCTCCTGCTCGGGCGGGGCCCGGATGCAGGAGTCGGTCCTCTCTCTCATGCAGATGGCCAAGGTGTCGGCGGCCCTCGCCCGCCTTCACGAGGAGGGGCTGCCTTACCTCTCCGTCATGACCGATCCGACGACGGGCGGGGTCACGGCTTCCTTCGCCATGCTTGGAGACGTGAACGTGGCGGAACCCAAGGCCCTCATCGGCTTTGCGGGCCCACGGGTGATCGAGCAGACCATCCGCCAGAAGCTGCCCGAAGGGTTCCAACGCTCCGAATTCCTCCTTGAAAAGGGCTTTCTCGACCTGGTGATCCACCGCAACCAGCTTCGGGAGACCCTCGTTCGTCTCATCGCGCTCCTGACGGGGACCTCACCGGCCCCATGAACCACGCCGAAAGCCTCGCCTACCTCGAACGGCTGACGTGGTTCGGGATCAAGGCGGGATTGGACCATACAAGAACCCTCTGCCGCCGCCTCGGTCACCCCGAACGGGCCTTCCCCAGCGTGCTCGTGGCGGGAACCAACGGGAAGGGTTCCACGGCGGCCTTCCTGGAAGCCATCCTCCGGGCCTCCGGGCGGCGGACCGGCCTCTACACATCGCCCCACCTCGTGGACGTCCGGGAGAGGATCCGGGTGGACGGGGCCGCGATCTCCCCGGACGGATTCGCACGGGTCCTGTCGGAGGTCCGGGAAGCGGCCGAGAATGCCCTGAAGGACCGCGAAGTGGAAACGGATCCCACGTACTTCGAGGCCCTGACCCTCACCGCGTTCCTTCATTTTCGAGGCCAGGGGGTGGATGCCGCGGTGCTGGAGGTGGGGCTTGGAGGGCGCCTGGACTGCACGAACGTGGCGCCCGCGATCCTTTGCGCTGTAACGAACGTGGGCATGGACCACGAGGAGCACCTGGGGCCGGGACTCCTGAGCATCGCGCGGGAAAAGGCGGGGATCTTCCGGCCGGGCGTGCCGGCCCTCACCGGGGCAAGGGGCACGTGGGCCCTGAGGATCCTGCGTCAGGAAGCGCGGCGGCGGGGGACCCGGCTCGGCCTCCCGGACTGGAGCGTGGAAAAGCACGGGGACGGGTGGCACATGGCTGCCGGGACCCGGCACCTGGACCTGCCCTATCCGGCTCTGCCGGGGGAGCACCAGTTGGGGAACGCGGCCCTGGCCGTCCGGTGCGCGTGGGAACTGGACGAGTGCGGATTCGCCATCCCGGACCAGGCCATCCGCCGGGGGATTCTGGAGGCAAGGTGGCCCGGGCGCCTGGAACTCGTGGGGCGGGAGCCGGACGTGTACCTGGACGGGGCCCACAACCTCGACGGATGCGAGGTGTTGGCGCGGTTCGTGGCCGAACTCCCCCATCCGAGAAAGGCCCTCGTCTTCGCCGTCATGCGCGACAAGCCCGTGGCCGACATGGCGAGCCGGCTCTTCCCCCTTTTCGGAAAGGTGTGGGCCACGTCGGTTCCCATGGGTCGGTGCCTGGACCCGGCCGGCGTGCGGGCCGCCTGGCCGGGGGAACTGGAGGAGATGCCCGACCCCGCGGCGGCCTTGAAGGCCGCCGCGGAATGGTCGGGGCGGGAGGGCGTTGTCGTGGCGGCGGGGAGCCTCTACCTCGTCGGCTACCTCCTGGGCCTTTCCAGGCCCGAGGGATCCCTGAACTCCTGGGGAAGCGGCCTCTGACCCCAGACCCGGTGCAGGAGATGGTCCCTCAGGAGGGAGCGCAGGAGGGAGGGCTCCTCCGCGGAAACCCCGTCACCCGCCAGGTGGAGGAAGCGGCGGACGTCTTCCATGCTGTCCGTGGTGAAGCGGATGCGGGTTTCCCCGCCGGATTCTCGAACCTCCTGGTCTTCGGTGAGCAACAACCCCCTGGCCCAGGGCTTTCCGGCGCTGAACCGCAGACTTACGCGAAAGCCCTGCCCCTTTCGGATCCAGCCTCCAGCCTGACGGATAAGACGCTCGCCCGGGGCGGGGGGAGGAAAGGTCTCCTCCCTGGAGCGGATCTGGGCGAGGGACGCCAGGGGCAAGTTCGCGAGGCTGTCGGTATCGGGTCGGAACCCGAACAGGACCCATTCGCCCCCAAACCGGGAGAGAAAGTAGGGGTGAAACGGAAAGGACTCGCCTTCTTCGCCAAGGCTGAGGGTCACCGCCTTCCCGCCATAGAGCGCCTCATGGAGCACCTCCATGTCCTGCTTCAAACCCTCCCGCGGAGGCAGGAGGCCTGCGGCCATGCGGAGGGGTTCTCGGGCCTCTTCGAAGAGGTCCAGGAGCGGCACGGGGTGGGCGTAGTGGTATCCGTGGAGCCGGTCGTGCGCGACGGGGAGTTTGAGGTCATCCTTCATGTACCGGAGGTCGCGGCAGAGGGTTCGAACGGTGACCGAAAGTCGATGGGCCATGGACTCGAGGGTGTTCTTTCCGCCGGCCCGGAGCATTCCGTCTATGGCCTGCACGCGCTTCCGGGTGGCCAGATATCTCTCGGGCGCCACGGTCTCCCCCCTCGGCCCCCATCATAGCAAGAGGCGTGCCCGGGGAGGCGCGGGCCAAGTCATTGAAGGAGCGAGAAGAGCAATCCGCGTCCGGTAGACGGGATGGATCGTCGTCAGAACGAGTTGTTCTGTCCGCGATACGGCTTGGGGAGGGTCCGGGGGCTCCCTCGGTCCGGGTCATCTCCCCCGGTCGAAGGGGAGGGCGTCCTGGATGTGGGTCAGGCGGGGCGCTCCTCCGCCTTCGGGGTAGTCCAGCGCCACCACATCGGCACGCAGCCGGGCCAGAGAGAACCCCTTGCGTCGGGCGAAGGCGCGTCCGGCGCGCAGGACTCGACGGGCCTTTTCGGAGGTGACGGCCTCGAGGGCGGAACCGAAACGGCTCGAGCGCCGCGTCTTGACCTCCACGACGACCAGCCAGCCCTCCTTCTCCACGAGGAGATCGGCCTCTCCGCCCCGGATCCGGAAGTTCCTCGCCAAGATCCGGTACCCGTGGGATTCGAGGTAGCGGCCGGCCAGACGCTCTCCCTCCCGGGCCGTGCGGTCGCGAGACCGGGCCCACGGGAGCCCCAGGACCCGAAGCAGCCAGGACCACACGGATTATCCTCCCACGCTTACGGAAGCGGCTCCGGGCCGCCCCCGCGCCCCCTTCTCGGGGCGGCGGGGCCGCGGTCCGCCAGTCGTTCGAGGAGCTGGCGGCGGAGGAGGAGGAACTGAACCTGCTGCCGGGGGGTAAGGGCCTCCATCAGCCTCCCCTCCTCGGCCTTCAGGGCCGCTTCGAAGCGCTCCTGCTCGGAGCGGAATTGGGCCACGTCTTCGCGAAGGTCCTTTTCGGGCGTGCCGGGGTCCTGGACATGCGCCTCAAAGGTCCTCCCCATGGTTCGAAGGGCCGTCTGATGGGCGGAGCGGAGGTCCTCCATCGCCTTCAGGGAATCCATCACCTTGAGGGTCTGGGCATCCGAGAGGCCCAGGGTTTCGCGCATGCGCTGGACGACGTAGAGACGACCCACTTCCCGGCGCTGCCGGCCCACGGAGGCGTCCGGCGGGTCGGGAGGCGGGGGCAGGGTCTGGGCCGCCAGGGAAAGGCTCCCCGCCAGAAGGATCGAACCCGCGAGAAACCAACGTCTAGCCATTCTCCCCTCCGAAGAGCGAAGCCTCGAGCCCATCTCCGCTCCCATCTTCGTCTTCCAGGGCCTCTTCCGCAACGGCCTCGGCTTCCTGCAACAGGGCAAGGGTGGCGTTCTCCATCGAAAGGTCCCATCCGAGGGCCGCCATGGAGGAGATCGGGGGCACCGATTGCGGAAGTGATTCCCCTTCCCGGGCCGGAAGAAGGCGCAGGCCGGCGGCGAGCGCGGCGCAGAGAAGGAAGGATGCCGCCAGGGAACTCCAGCGCGCGGAGGCCTTGGGGTGCCGGCCCGACCGTCCAGGAATCGGCCGGGCCAGGGCCGCGATCCGGGCCTCCCAGATCTCGTTCTGCGGGGCGGCGGGGGCCGCCTCGACCAGGTCCTCCTCCAGGCGCCGGAGGCCCTCGAGCTCTTCTCGGCAGGTTTCGCAGGAGGAGAGGTGCTCGGTCCAGGGACCGGTCTCCCCGGCCAAGGCCTTCGTCAGAAATTCCTCATGGCTCATGGGAGGCCTCCAAGCGCCCTCGCAGGTTCCTCAGGGCGAAGAAATAGTGGGCCTTGGCCGTTCCCTCGGCCACGGAAAGAACCCCCGCGATTTCCCGAAAGGTGAGGTCCTCCCAGGTCTTCAGGATCACGACGGCCCTCTGCTGGGGAGGGAGGGAAAGCAGGGCGCGCCGGAGGGATTCGGCCCGTTGTTTTTGAAGGGCTTGGGCCTGGGGCGACAAGGAGGGCGAAGCCCCGTCCGGCGGATCCCCCACCTCCTCCCGTCGGGCGGAGGCGGAGGCAAGATGGTTGAGGGCCAAATTGTGGGCGATCCGGTACAGATAGCTCCGGACGGAGCAGTCCCCCCGGAAGTCGGAAAGGCTCTGGGCAAATCGGAGAAACGTCTCTTGGGTGAGGTCCTCCGCTTCCGCCGGATCCCTCAGAAGTCCCGATAGGTACCGCTTTAGCGGCCCGGCGAAGCCCTTCACGAGTTCCCGAAAGGCCCCTTCGTCGCCGTTCTTGAGAGATTCCAGCCATGGCTCGCGGTCCTCCGCCATCCGTCGCTCCGACATGGAGACCATTCTAGGGCCGGAAGCGTTTAATGGAAGAGAAGGCCACAGGGGTGTGTCACAGAGGACACAATGGAACGACCAAGTCGTTGCAATGCCGTGCCGTCCCGCTGGCACCTCTCTTGCTAAAAGCGCCCGGGAGGTGTGCGTGTACTACCAGCGGACGCTGAAACAGGCGCTCGGATGCAGCGGAATCGGCCTGCATTCCGGCAAGAAGGTCACCCTGCGCCTGCTACCGGCTCCCGAAGATACGGGAATCGTGTTCCGCCGCGTGGATCAGGACGGATTCGAAATTCCCGCGCACATCTCGTACCTGCAGAAAGTGGACTTCGCCACCACCCTGGGCGCCGGCGGCGTCCAGATCAAGACCGTGGAGCACCTTCTCGGGGCCTTTTACGGAATGGGAATCGACAACGCCCTGGTGGAGATCAACGCCTCGGAGATCCCCATCATGGACGGGTCGGCGGCCCCCTTCATCTATCTGATCCGCGAAGCGGGAGCCGTCAACCAGGCGCGGGCGCGGCGGTACTACAAGGTGTCCCGCCCCATGGAGGTGCAGGAGGCGGACCGCTGGATCCGGATCGTACCGTCCGAAGATCTAAGGGTCTCGTACACCATCGATTTCCGACACCCGCTGATTCACCAGCAGACCCTTACCCTTCCCATCCACCCGTCCACCTTCGAAGACCAGATCGCCCCGGCCCGCACCTTCGGCTTCATGAAAGACGTGGAGGCCCTTCGGGTCAAGGGATTGGCTCTTGGGGGGTCGGTGGACAACGCGGTCGTCTTGGGAGAGAGCCGGGCGCTCAACCCCGACCTCCGCTTCCTCAACGAATTCGTCCGGCACAAGGTCCTCGACGTCCTGGGGGACCTCTCCCTCTGCGGATTCCACGTCAAGGGCCACGTCATGGTTCACAAGGGCGGACACCGGTTGCACGCGGAAATGGCCAAACTGCTCCACATCTCTCGGGGCATGCACGCCATCGAGTCCGGACCGGAGGACGCCGCCGTCCTGGGGCTCTCGCCCCCACTCGCCTAGCCTCCTTACTCAACTTCCTTCCTCCAACCATCGAGGGCCGTTCGGCCCTCCTTTTTTTCCCCACCCCAAATCGTCCCCTGAAACGGCGCGCCGGGCGGCTTGCGGTTCAGGCCGGCCCCCTTCGCCCGGAACGAGGGATTCGGCGCCGACGGGCGGAAAGGGGACTCTGGACAGGTCCCGCGTCCCCGGGGAAGGTTCCGGGGCGGGAAGCGGCGCTGCCGGAAGGAGGTGTCACTCGGTCCAGCCGCACTCCTTTTTCGGGCAGGCCTTGAAAGAGGAGTCCGCCTTGCGGCGCTCCACGAGATACGGGTTGCCGCACGCGGGACAGGGGCCGGGCAGGGGGCGGTCCCAGGAGACGAAGTCGCACTCCGGGTAGCCCGTGCACCCGAAGAAAGCTTTGCGGCCCCTCGTGAATCGCTTGGCCAGGGGCTTTCCGCACTTGGGGCACGGGACCTCCGACGATTCGCGCTGGATGTACTTGCAGGTGGGGTAGTTGGAGCAGGCCACAAAGGGACCGTACCGCCCCTGCTTTTTCACCAGCGGCGAGGCGCATTGGGGGCACTTTTCCTCGAGGAGCTCGTCCTTGGCCACCACGACGGCGCCCGAACGGTCCCGCCGGAGTTTGATCGTGGTCTTGCACTTGGGGTACTCGGCGCAGGCCAGGAACGGTCCGAACCGGCCCGTGCGGACGGTCATGGGGCTCCCGCAGGTAGGGCAGGTGGAGGCCTCCGCGGGGACCTCCACCGGCGTCTCGTCGGGAAGGGGCCGGGTGCCCTTGCAGTCGGGATACCCGGTGCAGGCCAGGAACCGGCCGAATCGGCCCATTTTCAGGACCATGGGCTTTCCGCACTTGTCGCAGACTTCCTCGGTGGGCTGTCCTTCCCGCCGCAGGTCCACCATTTCCGCTTCGGCCTTCGCGAGCTCCTTGTGAAAGGACGCCCAGAAGCGGGAGAGCAGGGTGAGCCGGTCCTCGGAACCCTGTTCCACCCCGTCCAGGTCCTCCTCGAGACGGGCGGTGTAGCCCACGTCGAAAAGAGCGGGGAAGTGCTGGACGAGGATTCGGCTCACGAGGCGTCCCAGGTCCGTCGGGTGAAGGAGCCCCTTCTCCTTCTGGACGTACTCCCGGTCCTGGATCGTGGAGATGATGGCGGCGTAGGTGGACGGCCGGCCGATCCCGTTCTCCTCCAGGGCCTTCACCAGGGAGGCCTCGGAATACCGGGCCGGGGGCTCGGTGAATTTCTGTTCCGGCTTCAGGCCGAGCAGGGTCAGGGCCTCGCCCTGGCTCAAGGGGGGAAGGCTCCCCTTCTCCTCGTCCTCCTCCACCTCGTAGGCGGCCAGGAATCCCTGGAAGCGGCAGACGGACCCGGAGGCCGAGAAGGTCCCGTCGCCGCAGACGACCTGGACCTTGGTGGCGTCGAAGAGGGCTTCGGCCATCTGGCTGGCCACGAAGCGCCTCCAGATGAGGCGGTAGAGGGAGTACTCGTCCTTTCCCAGGGAGGCCTTGACCGACTCGGGGGTGCGGGCCGGGTCCGTCGGCCGGATGGCCTCGTGGGCGTCCTGAGCCGCCTTGGCGGGGGAGTAGAAGCGGGGCTTGGGCGGAAGGTACTCGGCGCCGTACACCTCCAGGACATGCTGCCTGGCCGCCTCCACGGCCGCCGGGGCGACGCGCGTCGAGTCGGTCCTCATGTAGGTGATGAGGCCCACCGTCTCGCCGCCCTGAAGGTCCACGCCTTCGTAAAGGCGCTGGGCGACGCTCATGGTTTTCTTCACGGTGAACTTCAGGAGGCGGGCGGCTTCCTGCTGCAGCTTGCTGGTGATGAACGGAGGCGGCGGCGAGCGCTTCTGGACCTTCTTCTCCACCTGCGCGACGGACCAGGGCCTTCCCTCTAAGGACCGCAGCACCTCCTCACTCTGCTCGGCGTTTCGGATGTCGGCCTTTCGGCCCTTCCACTGGGTAAGCCGCGCTTCGAAGGGCTTTCGGGCCGTCCCCTCGAGCCGGGCCGTCAAGGTCCAGTACTCCTCGGGGCGGAAGGCTTCGATGGCCTCCTCGCGCTCGCAGACCATGCGGAGGGCCACCGTCTGGACCCGCCCGGCGGACAGGCCCTTCTTGACCTTGTCCCAGAGAAGGGGAGAAATGCGGTAGCCCACAAGGCGGTCGAGGACCCGGCGGGCGATCTGGGCGTTCACCTTGCGGGGATCCACCTCGGTGGGCGCGCCCACGGCCTGCTGGACGGCGTCGCGAGTGATTTCGTGGAAAAGGACCCGTCGGATCGGCTTTCCGTCCTCTTTGAGAATCTCGGCGAGGTGGTAGCAGATGGCCTCCCCTTCCCGGTCGGGGTCCGCCGCCAGGAGGATCTCCTTGACCTTCCGGGCGGCGTCGCGGATCTCCTTGACCACGGCCTTCTTCTTGGGAAGGACGACGAAGGTCGGTCGGAAGTCCTTCTCCACGTCCACGGAGATCTTGTTCGAGGGCAGGTCCCGAACATGGCCCATGGAGGCCTTCACGGTGAATCCGCGTCCGAGGTACTTCTGGATGGCGCGGGCCTTGGCGGGGGATTCGACGATGAGCAGGGTTTCCGGCATCAGGTGGGCTCCCGGAGCGCGCGCTTGAGGGCGTAGCGCATTCCCGGCAATTCTACACAGTACCCCCCCATTTGCAACTCGAAGAGCCGCGCCAGGACCTCGGCGGCCGGCAGGCCGGTGGCGGCGCAAAGGGTGTCCACCGAGCGGGCGGAGTCCGGGGACAGGTGGGCCAGGACCTTGCGGCCCTCCTCGGAGAGGTCCGCAGGCGTGGAGGCGCGATCCGACTCCGATGTTTCAGGTTTCAGGGCCGCCCGGATCCCTTCGGGCAACTCCTCCACGACATCCGAGACCTGGAGCACGAGTTTGGCGCCCCGTTGGATGAGCGAGTTGGGTCCGATTCCGGTTCGCGAGGTCAGGTTGTGGGGGATCGCGAACACTTCTCGACCCGTTTCAGCCGCGAAACGTGCCGTGATGAGAGATCCCGAACGCTCGGTGGCTTCCACCACCAAGACACCCCAGGCCAGGCCCGCAATAACCCGGTTGCGCTGGGGGAAATTCCGGGGGTGGGGAGGTGTGCCGGGAGGGAATTCCGTCAGCACCGCGCCACCCGATTCCAGAATCCGCCGGTGAAGCCCCTCGTTCTCCCGTGGATAGACCCTGTCGGGTCCCGTTCCCAGGACGGCCAGGGCCCGTCCTGGGACGGAGAGGGACCCCTCGTGGGCGGCCGTGTCGATGCCACGGGCCAGGCCGCTCACCACGCAGAGGCCGGCGCGGACCAGGTCTCCCGCCAGCGAGCGGGCCACCCCGAGACCGTACACCGTCGAGAGCCGCGAACCCACCACGGCGATGGCCGGAGGTTTCAGGGTTTCAAGACGCCCCCTCACGTACAGGGCCGGTGGTGGATCGGGGAGGCTCCGAAGGCGCTCCGGGTACTCTTCATCGGCCCAGGACAAGATGCGAATCCCCTTTGATTCGAGGTCTTTATCCTCCTCAAGGGCGGCCTCCCAATTTAGATTGGCAACTGCTTTGCTAAGACTTGGGTGGACCTCCGGAACGGAACCGCCGGACCGCATCCGGAGGAGGAGATCGGGATGGTCGAGAAGACTGGCCTTGGACGATGTGGATACCGAGTGGACGCGGTTGAGCGCGCTGTAGAGATACCGAATGTCCATGGCCCATCCATTCCAGGTCCACCTGGCTATACCACACTCCTCTCCCCGTCGGCAACGCGGCGGCGGCCGTTTCCCAAGTCGAATCCGAATCCACCTCCTAGCCATTGACCTCACACATAAGGGGATACTCCATGGTTTCTCGCACCTATTTTGAGCAGACCGCCCTCGTTCACCTGGATTTCCTCTACAACCTGGCTCTGAAGATCACGAGGAACGAGGACGACGCCCAGGACCTCGTCCAGGAAACCTTCCTCCGGGCGTACCGCTTCTTCGACAAGTACGAGCCGGGAACCAACTGCAAGGCGTGGCTCTACCGCATCCTGAAGAACACCTTCATCAACCACTACCGGAAAGTCCATCGCCGTCCCAACGAGGTGGACTTTGACGCCATCGAGGAGATCCACGAGCGGGAGCTGGAGCCCCAGGGGATGAAGATTCCGGACCCCGAGGAAACGCTCCTCAACTCCGTCTTGCGGGACGACGTGCGGCAGGCCTTCCTGAGTCTGCCCAAGGGATACCGGGAAGCGTTGGCCCTCTCGCTCATCGGGGATTTGTCCTACAAGGAGATCGCCGAGATGATGGGCTGCCCCATCGGCACCATCATGTCCAGGATCCACCGGGCCCGGAAGCTCATGCAGAAACAGCTCGCGGTCCACGCCGCGGACCACAGTTGGGCCGCGCCCTCCGTCTCCGAGCGAATGGCTCAGGCGGGAGCCTGACCGGCAGAAATATTTCGGCGTGCCGGGAGTTACTCCTCTGATGTTCCGGGGCGCCCTCCAGGGCTCTCCGGACCGGGGGAGGGCCACTTGGACTGCCGAACTTTCCGATCGCTGATTCCCCGGTACCTGGCCGGGCACTTGGACGAGGGTCCGAGGCAGGAGTTCCAGTCCCACGAGGCTTCCTGTCTCCTTTGCCACAATACCCTCAAGGGTCGGCGTTCCCTCCGGGAGTCGGTTTCCACCGGGGTCCTCGAAAACCGGTCCGCCCCGGAAGAACTCCGAGGCAGCATCCGGGTGTGCATGGAGTGCATGGACCACCCGGGCCGTCTGGTCTGCCCTCGCCTGCGCTTCAAGCTGAGGCTTGTGAAGCCGGACGCGGTCCAGTAAACTGAACCCTTGCACAGGAGATGGCTCCATGGCGCATCCTTCCCGAATTCTGGGGCGATGGTTGCTCGCGGCGGCCCTCGGCCTCGTCCTGGCCTCGCCGGCTGGGGCCGGCACCCAGGTGGGCCAGCCCGCCGAGGGGTTCACGCTCACCTCCGTCGAGGGAGGCCAATCCGTGCGTCTGGCCGACCTCAAGGGGAAGCCCACCCTCGTAGTCTTCTGGGCCACGTGGTGTCCCCCGTGCCGAAAGGAAATCCCCGACCTCAAGGCCCTCCACCGGGAATTCGGACCCAAGGGTCTGAACCTCCTCGCCGTGGCCGTCGCCTTCCGGGAGAGCAAGGAGGACGTGGTCCGCTTCAAGAAGGACTATGAGCTTCCGTATCCGGTTCTCTGGGACGAGGAGAACCGGGTATCCGAGGTGTACGGCGTGGCGGGAATTCCCACCGTGATTCTCGTGGACCCCGAAGGGGTGATCCGCTATCGTCAGCATTACCTGGACGAATCCCTCCGGACCCTGCTCCAGACCTACCTGCCGAAGGGGTAGGGGGCCCTCCCGCCTCAGGGAGGTTCCGGTCCCGCCCCCTGGCCGGCGCGGGTCAGGTGGGTCAGCCAGTCTCCGTCCCTGTGCCGGTGGAAGAGGGTGCGGCCCTGGGGGGCCGTCAGAAGGATCGCCCCGTCCCGGTCCGTCCTCAAGATCCTGGAACCCGCCCTTCCGTAGGCCTGAAGCACCGAGTCAGCGGGATGTCCAAACCGGTTGGAGCGCCCCACGCTGAAGACGGCGGCCCGGGGACGGAGGGCCTCGACCCATTCGGGGGAATTGGCGGAGGAAGCTCCGTGGTGGGGGGCCACGAGCACCTCCGCGCGCGGGAGCGCCCCGGTCCTCAGGAGGCGTGCTTCGGTCCGGCGGCCGATGTCACCCGTGAAGAGGATGGAGCGCAGGGGCCCCTGGACGATCAGCACGAGAGACCGATCGTTCTCCTCCTTTTCCTCCGCGGAGGTCCGGCCTGGATTGGCCACGCGGATCCTCCAGCGTCCGATCCCTAACTCGTCCGGGGAAGCCAGAGGCACAAGGGGGACGCCCGCCGATTGGGCCCGATCCGCGATCCGACGCGGGAGGTTTTCGCGGGGCGGATCCGTTGCCGGATACCCAAGAAAGCCGACGGGAAGATCCAGAAGCAGTTCCGGCGCGGCTCCGGCGTGGTCCGCATCCCAATGGGTCAAGAGCATCCCGCGGACCCGCCGCAACCCCGAGGCGGCGAGGAACGGCTCGATCACCGAGCGGGCGCTCGTGGGGCCCCGGGAGGAAGAGGTCCCCGCATCGATGAGCAGGGCGTCCTCCCCGTCCAGGAGGACCTGGCAGGAGGCCTGGCCCACGTCGAGGACGGCCATGGACGGAGGGAGGTCCTTCGGGTGAAGTTGAGGGTGGACCAGGGCTCCGACGGCGGAGAAGACCAGCAGGATCCATCCCGCCCGGCGCCACCGGCCCTTCCGCGCGAGAAGAACGAAGGCGCCCGCGAAAAGGGCGACCCATGTCCCGGACGGCGGCGGAAGAAAGAGGGAGGCGCTCCGA